>JBIODO010000004.1:0-30206 GCA_044445225.1 Burkholderiales bacterium | reverse complement strand
CTGGAGCTCGGATTGGCCGGCGTCGCCCATCAAGCGGCCGAGCGCATTCTCGGTGCAGGCGTCGATCGGCAGCTCGCCGCTGATGTGCCCCGCGTTCATCACCAGCACCCGATCGGCCAGCGCGAGGATCTCGTCGAGCTCGGAGGACACCACCAGCACCGCGCCGCCGGCGTCGCGCATCGCGCGCAAGCGGCCGTGGATGAACTCGATGGCGCCGATGTCGACGCCGCGCGTCGGCTGCCCGACCAGCAGCACCTTGGGCTCGGGCATCGCTTCGCGCGCCAGCACCAGCTTTTGCTGGTTGCCACCGGAGAACTGGCCGCTGCGGATTCGCGCGTCGCGCGGCCGCACGTCGTAGCGCTCCATCATCGCCGTGGCGTCGGCGAACATCGCGCCGTGCATCATCCAGCCGTGGCGGTCGTAGCGCGGCCGCGCGTGGTAGCCGAGCACGGCCGACTCCCACGCCGCAAACGGCAGCACGAGGCCGCGACGCTGGCGGTCTTCGGGCACATGCGCCAGCGCCAGCTCGCGCGCGGTCGACGGATCGAGCCACGATGCCGGCGTGAAGTGCCGCCCGCCTAGCTGCAGGGTGCCGGCGTCCGGCACGAGCAGCCCCGACAGTGCGTCGAGCAGCTCGCTCTGTCCGTTGCCCGAGACGCCGGCGATGCCGACGATCTCGCCGGCACGCAACGTCAGCGACACGTTCGCGAGGCGAGTCACGCCCGCGGCATCGCGCCACCGCAAGCCACCGGCCTGCAACAGCGGCGGCCCGCTCTGTGCGGTGGTGGCATCGCTGCTGCCGCGGCCGAGTTGAACGCGCCGGCCCACCATCGCCTGCGCCAGCGCGTCGGTGCTGGTGTCGGCGGTCGCGCAGTCGAGCACCACGCGGCCGGCGCGCATCACCGTCACCGCGTCGGTGAGCGCGACGATCTCCTTGAGCTTGTGGGTGATCAGCAAGATCGTCGTGCCGCGCGCGCGCAGGCTGCGCAGCGTGCCGAATAGCTGGTCGGTCTCCTGCGGCGTCAGCACCGCGGTGGGTTCGTCGAGGATCAGGATGCGCGCGCCGCGGTACAGCGCCTTCAGAATCTCCAGCCGCTGGCGCTCGCCCACCGGCAGTGCCTCCACCGGCTCGTCCAGACGCACCTGCAGGCCGCTGTCGCGCATCAAGACCTGCAGCGCGGCGCGTGCCTGCGCGCGCGCCGCGGGCATGTACCAGCCGGGCTCGGCGCCCAGCAGCACGTTGTCGAGCGCGCTGAAGGTGTCCACCAACATGAAGTGCTGGTGAACCATGCCGATGCCGTGGCGCATGGCGTCGCGCGAATGGCGGATCTGCACCGGTTGGCCATCGACTGCGATCGATCCGCTGTCGGCGCTCATCAGGCCGTAGAGGATCGACATCAGCGTGCTCTTGCCGGCGCCGTTTTCGCCGACGATGCCGTGCACGGTGCCAGCCGCCACCGTGAGGTCGACGCCGTCGTTGGCCTGCACCGCGCCGAAGCGCTTGCGGATGCCGCGCAGCGCGACGGCTGGCGCCATCACATCACGCCTCGATTCGAACCAGAACCGGTTTGCACTGCTCCAGCGGTGCATCCCCAAGCGGACGCCGCGGATCCGGCTTTGCCGGTCCGCTGGCGGCGCCCCCTGGAGGGGGAGGCGGCCGCCAGGCCGCATCGGGGGTGGTCAAAACTTACACGCGTTGTCGGCCATGTAGTCGGCGACCTTGATCTTGCCGCCGATGATGTCGGCCTTGGCGGCATCGACCTTGGCCTTCATGTCTGCGCTCACCAGCTTGGCGTTGTACTGGTCCATCGCGTAGTCGACGCCGCCTTCCTTGAGCCCCAGCACCGTGACGCCCGGCATGCTCTGCTTGGAGCTGTTGTAGACGGCGTTGTCGACGCGCTTGACCATCGAGGTCAGCATGGTGCCCGGCTGCAGGTGGTTCTGGTTGCTGTCGACGCCGATGGCCATCTTGCCGGCGTCCTTGGCGGCCTGGTACACGCCCACGCCGGTGCCGCCGGCGGCGGCGAACACCACGTCCACGCCCTTGGCGAACTGCGCCTTGGCGAGCTCGCCGCCGCGCGTGGGGTCGTTCCAGGCGGACGGCGTGGTGCCGGTCATCGCGGCGGTCACCTCGACCTTGGGGTTGGCGTACTTGGCGCCTTGCTCGTAGCCGCACTGGAATCTGCGGATCAGCGGGATGTCCATGCCGCCCACGAAGCCGACCTTGCCGCTCTTGCTGGCCAGCGCCGCCATCATGCCGACCAGGAAACTGCCCTCCTGCTCCTTGAAGACGATCGACTCGACGTTGGGCAGCTTGACCACCGAATCGATGATCACGAAGCTCAGCTTGGGAAATTCCTTGGCCACCTTCTCGATCGACGAGCCCTGAGAAAAGCCGACACCGATGATCGGGTTGGCGCCGCGCTCGGCCATGCGGCGCATCGCCTGCTCGCGTTGCGCCTCGTTGGCGATCTCGAAGTCGAGGTAGGCCTTGCCGGACTCTTTCTTCCAGCGTTCGGCACCGTTGTAGGCCGCCTCGTTGAACGATTTGTCGAACTTGCCGCCCATGTCGTAGACGATCGCGGGCTCGGCCCACGCGATCGAGGCCAGCAGGCCAAACCCAAGAAATGCCGCGCGTTGGAAGGTCATGATGGGTGTGCTCCCGTCAGTCATCGAGGTGCGGCGCAGGATAGCAACGTCGTGGTGCGTGCGCCACCTGGACTACGATGACACGATGCCTGCCGCCCCTGACATCGACGCGCTCGCGCGTGCGCTGCCCAAGGTGCTGCTGCACGATCACCTGGACGGCGGCCTGCGGCCGGCCACGCTGCTGGAGCTGCTGCGCGAGCGTGGCATCGAGCCACCCGCGCCCGATGGGCCCGCGCTGGCGGCGTGGTTCGACCAGCGCGCGCATGCCGGCAGCCTGGCCGAATACCTGCGTGGCTTCGCACTCACGGTGGCGGCGATGGCCACGCTGCCGGCGCTGCAGCGCGTGGCTTTCGAGGCCGCCGAAGACGTGCGCGCCGACGGCTGCGTGCTGGCCGAGTTCCGCATCGCGCCAACCTTGTTCGAAGCCCATGGCCTGGCCGTCGAGGCGGCGATCGAGGCGATGCTGCAGGGGCTGCGACGCAGCGTCCTGCCCAGCGGCCTGATCCTGTGCGCGATGCGCGAGCGCAGCACCGAAGAGGCCGAGCGCGTCGCGCGGCTGGCCCGGCGCTACCTGGGGCAAGGGGTGATCGGCTTCGATCTGGCAGGCGCCGAACTCGGGCACCCGCCGAGCGAGCATGCCGGCGCGATTGGCATCGCACGCGATGGCGGTGTGCCGCTGACCTTGCACGCCGGCGAAGCCGACGCCGCGCCGCGCGTGATCGAGGCGGCGCGCCTGGGCGCCCGGCGCGTCGGCCACGGCGTGCGCTTGGCCGATGCGCTGGGGCCTGCCGGCGACGCGGCACTGATCGACGAGGCACGCCAGCGCGACCTGCACCTGGAGCTGTGCCCGAACAGCAACGTGCACACCGGCGCCGCGGCGTCGATCGCCAGCCACCCGATCACCGCGCTGCACCGCGCGCACTTGAGCGTCTCGTTCCACACCGACAACCGGTTGATGTCGCGCATCACGCAGTCGCGGGAGGCGGCGGCGCTGCTGCGCGACACGCCGCTGACGCTCACCGACCTGGCTTCGATGGGCGTGCAGGCGGCGCGCCATTCGTTTCTTGGCGAAGCCGCGCGAGCGCGCGCCGAAGCCGCGATCGGCGCGTTCACGCGCGGTCAGAACATCGCCTTGAACTGAAGGCCGTAGGTGCGCGGCTCGTTGATGAAGCCGGTGAGGTTGTTGAAGTCGATGCCGCCGACCACCCGGATCTGGTTGGTGATGTTGCGCGCGAACGCCGCGGCCTCGTACTTGCCCTTGCCCCACAGGTAGCCGGCACGCAGCCCGCCCTCGGTGAGCGACTTGCCTGTGAACTCCACCGACTCGTAGAGGAAGAAGTTGATCTTGCTGCGGTACACCCAGTCGGTGTAGACGTACCACTCACCGCCGGTTGAGGCCACCGGCTGGCTGTAGCGCAGCGTGAAGTTGACCGTGGTCTTGGGTGCTTGCGGCAGTGGGTTGCCGTCTATCAGCGCCAGCCCGCCGGCCGTGCGAGGATCGGTCACCGTGCACTGCGCACACACCGCGACCGCGAGGTTCGGATCCTTGATCTGGGTATCGGCATAACCGACACCCAGAGTGACCAGCAGGTTGTCGGTGATGAAGGCCTGGCTGTCGAGCTCGAAGCCTTGGCCGACCGACTTCTTGGCGTTGAGCAGGATGTTGGAATTGGCCGCGCCGCCCACCGCGGTGAGCTGCTGGTCCTTCACCTCGTAGTAGAAGACGCCGAACGCGATCCGCGCACGACCGTCGAGCAGGTCGGCCTTGACGCCGGCCTCGTACGAGGTGTTGTTCTCGGGGCTGGCGATCGACTGGTTGTTGAACGCGCCCGCTCCCTGCACGCTGCTGGCACGAAACCCCGTGGCCACGCGCGCATACAAATTGGTGGCCTTGTCGAGCGCGTAGGTGCCGCTCAAGTCCCAATTGGTCTTGTTGTCCTTCGTCGACGCCGACAGGGGCCCACCAGCGGCCAGCGCGGTCATGTCGGCTGGGGTGCCGAACACGGCGCTGTTGTAGTCCTCGACGTTGAAGTCCTTCTTGTCCTGCGTGTAGCGCAGGCCAGCGCGAACGATGAAGTTCGGCACGACCGCGTAGTTGATGGCGCCGAAAAGGGCGTAGGCGTCGTTCTTCTGGCGCGAGCGTTCGTAGCCGTTTTGCGGGCTGCCGGTGGTGAGCGAGTCGTAGCTGAAGCTCTCGACCTTGTAGTCCTCGTGGAAGTAGTAGAAGCCGCCTTGCCAGTTGAACGGTCCCGGGTTGCTGGACTCGAGGCGGAATTCCTGCGTCCACTGCTGGTGCTGGGGCATGCCGTCGGCGGTTTCCGACGAGAACGGGATCAAGCCCGGCCCGGACGGCGGCGCGAACACCGCACCGAAGCCGCCATCGATGTCGCCGCGGCTGAACGCCTTGACGTGCTCGTAGCCGGTGATCGAGTACAGCGCCATCTGGCCCAGACCCCAGCGCATGCGCAGACTGCCGCCGGTGGTGGTGAGGGTCTGTTCGTTCTTGCCGTCGGTGGAGATCTTCTTTTCGTCGAAACCGGGCACCAGATCGTTGGTGCCAGGCTGGATGATGTTGGCGCGGAACAGCCGCGCCGAGCCGTCGAGGTCGCGCACGTGCAGGTTGGCCAGCAGGCTGAAGTCTTTGTGCGGCTCGTACAGCCATTGGCCGCGCAGCGCGCTGTCGCGATAACCCTCGAAGTCCTGCGTCAGGCCGGTGGGGACGGTGTTGTGCACCCAGTCGTTGCGCGTCTGGTTCAGCGCCGACAGCCGCATGGCCGAGTCCTGGCCGGTCGGCATGTTGAGCGCGCCTTCGGCGTTGATGGTGCTGAAGGTGCCGAGCGAGATGCTGCCGTAGCCTTCGAAATTCTTGGTCGGCCGCACCGAATCGAACTTCACCACGCCGGCCGGCGTGTTGCGGCCGAACAAGGTGCCTTGCGGGCCGCGCAGCACCTCGATGCCGGCGACGTCGAACGCAGGGAAACCTTTGAGGATCGGGTTTTCCTGCACCACGTCGTCATACACCAGCGACACCGGCTGCGACGCGTTGAGGCGGAAGTCGGTGTTGCCGTAGCCGCGGATGTAGACGCGCGGGAAGGCGCGGCCGAACGACGACTCGATGTTCAAGTTCGGCACGCGTCCGGCCAGGCCGCGCAAGTCTTGCCCGCCGGTGTTGATGACATCGAGCAGTTCGCCGCTGATCGTGCTGATGGAGCTCGGCACGTCCTTGATGTTCTCGCGCCGACGCTCGGCGGTGACGGTGACGGTGGGCAGCTTGCCGGGCTCGGTGGCCGCCGTTGCGTCGGTCGTCTCGGCCTGTTGCGCCGATGCACCAAGCTGCGCACCCATCAGCGCAGCGGCTGCCGCGACACGGTGCAGCGACACGGGGCAACGATACAACGCGGTGCGACGGGGCAGGCGCATGAGGTCATCTCCTTGGTTGGTGTGTTCGACGAGATGCAAGTGCCATGCCGCGCGAGAGGCACCGGCCGTGCCTATGATTTGTGCCCGATCCCTCCAGCCGCCGGCGGCGACGCATGCTAAATCCGGTTCAACAACGACGCTACCGTGAAGACGGCTATGTGGTGCTTTCGCACTTCAGGCCGGCGGTGGCGCTCGGCGCGCTGCGCCGCCGCGCGCACGAGATCGTCGAGTCGTTCGATCCACAGGCCGGCAGTGGCGCGTTCTCCACGCGTGAGCAGAACGCCGACGCCTGGTTTCTCGGCTCGGCCGACAGCGTGCGCTGCTTCTTCGAAGAAGATGCGTTCGATGGAAGCGGCCGCCTGCGTCAAGCCAAGGCGCTGTCGATCAACAAGATCGGCCACGCGTTGCACGACCGGGATCCCGAGTTCGCCGCGTTCTCGCACGGGCCCGACTGGGCCGAGCTGGCGAGCGACCTGGGTCTCGCGGCGCCGCGGCTGTGGCAGTCGATGTTCATCTTCAAGCAGCCGGGCATCGGCGGCGAAGTGCGCTGGCACCAGGACGCGACCTTTCTGCACAGCGAGCCGATCACCGTCATCGGGTTCTGGATCGCGCTCGAAGACGCCACCATCGACAACGGCTGCCTGTGGGTGGCACCCGGCGGCCATCGCGGGCCGCTGCGCCGGCGCTTCGTGCGCGACGGCGACGCGGTTCGATTCGTGACGCTCGATGACACGCCATGGCCTGCCATCGACGAGGCCGTGCCGCTCGAAGTGGCGGCGGGCACGCTCGTTTGCTTGCACGGTCTGTTGCCGCACTACAGCGCAGCCAACCGCTCGCCGCTGTCGCGGCACGCGTACACGCTGCACGCCGTCGACGGCCGCAGCCGCTGGTCGAGCGACAACTGGCTGCAGCGTGCGCAGACGCCCGGCGGCTTTTGAGCCAGCGCAATTTTTGCTGCCGGCGGCGGGCCATCCCGATTGACGGCATGCGGGCCCGCCTGCCAAATGACAATCAAGTGACTGCCGGCATGGGACTTGCGTCGCCACCCGCTGGCCAACCACCCATCAAACCCGGAGGACTTCCATGCCGTTGATTCGTCGCTCGACCCTGTTGCTGTGCGCCGCTGCCGCGCTCACCGCGTTGGCCGGCAGCAGTGCCTTTGCGCAAGGCAAGCTCAAGGTGGCCGCCATCTACACGGTGCCGGTCGAACAACAGTGGGTCAGCCGCATCGACAAGGCGCTGAAGGCGGCCGTTGCGCGCGGCGAGATCGAATACGTGTTCAGCGAAAACGTCGCCAACGCCGACTACGAGCGCGTGATGCGTCAGTACGCCGAGGCCGGCAACACGCTGGTGGTGGGCGAATCCTTCGCGGTGGAGGCGGCGGCGCGCAAGGTGGCCAAGGACTATCCGAAGGTCAGCTTCCTGATGGGTAGCTCGGGCAAGCCGCAGGCGCCGAACTTCGGCGTGTTCGACAACTTCATCCAGGAGCCCGCGTATCTGAGCGGCATGATCGCCGGCGGCATGACCAAGAGCAACAAGATCGGCATGGTCGGCGGCTACCCGATCCCCGAGGTCAACCGCCTGATGAACGCCTTCATGGCCGGTGCGAAAGAAGTGAACCCGAAAGTCGAGTTCATGGTCACCTTCATCAACAGCTGGTTCGATCCGCCCAAGGCCAAGGAGGCTGCATTCGCGATGATCGACAAGGGCGCTGACCTGATGTACGCCGAGCGCTTCGGCGTCAGCGACGCCGCCAAGGAGCGCGGCAAACTCGCCATCGGCAACGTCATCAACACGCAGGACAAGTACCCTGACACGGTGGTGGCATCGGCGCTGTGGAACATGGAGCCGACGATCGACACGGCGATCAAGGCGGTGAAGGCCGGTGCCTTCAAGGCCGACGACTATGGCCACCTGTCGCAGATGAAGGACAAGGGCAGCGAGCTGGCGCCGTTGGGCACGTTCGAGAAGAAGGTGCCGGCCGATGTCGTCTCGAAAGTGCGCGCCAAGGAGAAAGCGATCCTCGACGGCTCGTTCAAGGTGTCGATCGACGACAACGCCCCCAAACCCACTGCCAAGTGACGGCGGCTGCCTTGATGGCTCCTTGACATGGCGCGCGTCGGTGCGCAAGCGGCGCGCGCCGCCGCGACGGACGCACCACCGCTGTTGCGCCTGGTGGGCATCACCAAGCGCTTCGGCGACCTGGTGGCCAACGACGGCATCTCGCTGGAGTTGCGCGCCGGTGAAGTGCTCGCGCTGCTCGGCGAAAACGGCGCCGGCAAGAGCACGCTGGTGTCGATCCTGTTCGGCCACCAGGTGGCCGATGCCGGGCACATCGAGGTCGACGGCCGAGCGCTGCCGCCCGGCGAGCCGAAGGCGGCACTCGCCTGCGGCATCGGCATGGTGCACCAGCACTTCACGTTGGCCGACAACCTGAGCGTGCTCGACAACGTGATGCTGGGCACCGAGCCGCTGTGGCGGCTGCAATCGCAACGGGCCGACGCGCGCGCGCGGCTGCTGCAGATCGCGCAGCGCTTCGGCCTGCGCGTGGAGCCCGATGCGCGTGTGGGCGACCTGTCGGTGGGCGAGCGCCAGCGCGTGGAGATTCTCAAAGCGCTGATCCGCGGCGCGCGCGCGCTGATCCTCGACGAGCCCACCGCGGTGCTGACGCCGCAGGAGTCGGCGTCGTTGTTCGCCACACTGCAGCAGATGGTGGCCGGTGGCATGGCCATCGTCTTCATCAGCCACAAGCTCGACGAGGTGCTGGCCGTGGCCGATCGCGTGCTCGTGCTGCGCGCGGGGCGCCTGGTGGCTCAGATGCGTGCCGCCACGGCCGACAAGGCGAGCCTGGCCGAAGCGATGGTGGGCCGCGCGGTGGCGCCGGTGGTGCGCGAGCGCGACGCCGCATCACAGGCCGCGCGTGAGCGCGGTGCGCCGGGCGCCGCGCGCGCCGTGGTGTGCGCGCTGCGCGAGGCAAGCGTGCGCAAGGGGCATCGCGTGCTGCTCGATCGCGTGAACCTCGAGATGGGCGCCGGCGAGGTGGTGGCGATCGCCGGCGTGGCCGGCAACGGCCAGCAGACGCTGGCCGATCTGTTGTCGGGCGCGGTGGCGCTCGACAGCGGCACGCTCGAGGTGGCTGGCCGCGTGCTGGCGGCGCGGCCGCGCGCCTGGATCGACGCCGGCGTCGCGCGCATTCCGCAAGACCGCCAGGGCGTGGGAGCGATCGGCGAACTCACGATCTGGGAGAACACGCTGCTCGAGCGATATGCCAGCCGCCGCTTCGCGCGTTGGGGCGTCTTGCGGCGCGATCGCGCGCATGAGCACGCGCAGCGCATCGTCGAGCGCTTCGACGTGCGTGGCGGTGGTGACGCGGGGCTCGAGGCACGCGCTGGCGCGCTGTCGGGCGGCAACCTGCAAAAGCTGATCCTCGGCCGCGCGCTGACCAGCCCGCGCTATCGCGACGTGGCGGCGACGCTGATCGTGGCGCACCAGCCGACCTGGGGGCTCGATGTCGGCGCGGTGGCCGACGTGCACCGGCGCTTGCTAGAAGCCTGCGACGCCGGCGCCGCGCTGTTGCTGATCAGCGAGGACCTGGACGAGATCCTGTCGCTGGCCGATCGCATCGCGGTGATGACTCGCGGGCGGCTCACCGAGGCGCGCCCGCGCGAGCAATGGACGCTGGCGACGCTGGGGTTGGCGATGGGTGGTGGCGGCTCCGGCGCGGCGGCAACGCCCGCGCAGAAGGCGTTGCACGATGCGCCTTGAGCCGCGCGCGCAGACCCCGGCGTGGCTGTGGCTGGCCGCGCCGCTGGCTGCGCTGGCTTTCACGCTCGCGGTTACCTCGCTGCTGGTGGCCTGGGCCGGTGCGCCCGTGGGCCGTGCCTACGCGCTGCTGCTGCAAGGTGGCTTCGGCTCGCGCTTCGCGTGGGCCGAAACACTGACCCGCGCGACGCCATTGGTGCTCACTGGGCTGGCCGTGGCCGTGGCGTTTCGCGCGCGGCTGTACAACATCGGCGCCGAGGGCCAGCTGTATGCCGGCGCGTTGGCCGCGGTGGCCGTGGGCGGCCTGCACGGCGGCGTGGGCTGGCCGTTGCCGGGCTGGCTGCTGTTCCCGTCGATGATCGCCGCGGCGTGTGCGGCCGGCGCGTTGTTGTTGCTCGGGCCTGCGTGGCTCAAGGTGCGCCTGGGCGTCGACGAAGTGGTGACCACGCTGCTGCTCAACTTCATCGTCTTGCTGCTCGTCTCGGCGATGCTCGACGGGCCGATGAAAGACCCCTCCGCGCTCGGCTGGCCGCAGAGCGTGGCCATTGCCGATGCGCTGCAGCTGGACAAGCTGTTCCCACGCAGCCGCGTGCACACCGGGCTGCTGGCCGCGCTGGTGCTGGCGGTGGCGCTGGCCGGCTTGCTGCGCCACACCACGCTCGGCTTCGAGATCCGCGCCGTCGGCGCCAACGCGCGCGCGGCCGCCTTCGCCGGCATGCCAGTGCGCGCCGTGGAGTACAAGGTGGCGCTGCTGTCCGGGGCGCTGGCCGGGCTGGCCGGCGCGGTGGAAGTGGCCGGGCGCGCGGGCTACGTGACGCTCGACATGTCACCCGGCTACGGCTACTCGGGCATCGTGGTCGCGATGCTCGCGGCACTGCATCCGATCGGCGTGGTCGCTGCGGCGGTGTTCGTGGCCGGCATGCTGGTGGGTGCCGACAGCATGAGCCGCGCGGTGGGCGTGCCCACCTACATCGCGGACGTCATCGTCGCCGTCGCATTGATCGCGGTGCTGGTGGCCACGCTGGGCGTGCGCTGGCGCGTGCGCTTTCGCTGAAGCCGCGCATGGGCGAGACGTTCGACCTGATGCTGGCCGCGCCGTTCTGGGTGGCGGTGCTGCGCATCGCCACGCCGCTGCTGCTGGGCACGCTGGGCGTTTTGCTGTGCGAGCGCGCCGGCGTGTTGAACCTCGGCATCGAGGGCATCATGGTGGCCGGCGCGTTCGCCGGCTGGCTCACCGTGTACCAGGGCGGCGGCTTGTGGGCCGGCGTGGCGGTGGCCGCGCTCACCGGCATGGTGTTCGGTGGACTGCATGCCGCGCTGACGGTCGCACTCGGGTTGAGCCAGCACGTCTCCGGGTTGGGCATCACGCTACTGGCCACCAGCTTGGCAAGCTATGCCTATCGGGTGAGCTTTCCGAAGGTCGACAGCCCGCCGACCATCCAGCCGTTTGCCGACATGAGCGGCTGGTTGCCGGTGCCGGTGCTGAATCAACAAACGCCGTTGACGCTGCTCGCCTTGCTGCTGGTGCCGGCGCTGGCCTGGCTGCTGTACCGCACGCCGCTCGGGCTGGCGCTGCGCATGGTCGGCGAAAACCCCGAGGCGGTGGAGGGCCAGGGCCTGAGCGTGCTGCGGCTGCGCACCGGCGCCGTGGTGGCCGGCTCGGCGCTGATGGGCGTGGCCGGTGCGTTTCTCACGCTGGCCGCGTTCAACGCGTTCTACTTCAACATGGTCAACGGCCGCGGCTGGGTCTGCGTGGCGCTGGTGGTGTTCGCGTCGTGGCGGCCGGGGCGGGCGTTGGGCGGCGCGTTGTTGTTCGGCTTCTTCGACGCACTGCAGTTGCGGCTGCAGCAGGCCGGCTCGGGGCTGTTGGGGCTGCAGCTGCCTTATCAGTTCTACCTGATGCTGCCCTACGCGATGGCAATCGTCGCGCTGCTGGTGGTGGCGCGGCGCGCCAGCTACCCGCAGGCGCTGATGAAGCCGTGGCGCCGTGGCCAGCGCTGAGGCAGGCGCACCGGGGCGGCCAAGGTCGCCGCCGACGAAGAACGCCTGTTGCTGCGCGATCGGCAACGGTATGCTCCGCCTTTTCGGGAAAGCGCACGACGCATGGCCAGCGAACCGCGTCATATCCGCCTGACGTCGCACCCGGGGCAGCAGGGACCGGGCAACGCACCGGCCATCCACTGGGGTGCCGCCGATGCGCTGGAGCGCGGCCCGATCGTGGGCACCACCGGCAACCGCAGCCAGCGCAACGTGATCGGCACGCACAGCGGCAGCTACGGCGTGTACCGCGCGCTGGCGGTGGCCGCCGGCAATCTCACCAAGGGCCATCGCGCCGACCTGACCAACACCGCGCCCACCGATCTCATCGGGCCCTACGAACAATGGGGCGACGCCAAGAAGATCGTGTCGATCGATCCCTGGGGCGCGTCGGTGCAAGCGGCGTTCGCCGACTACATCGAGCAGGGTTACGACATCCGCCCGACGATCGCGGTGACCAAGGCGCACATCCACCTGCCTGAGATCAAGCAGGCGATCGCGTTCCAGCGGCTGGCCATCGACGGCACGGTGCTGCTCGAAGACACCTCCGCCGCGGTGACCAAGATTGCCATCGAGCCGGTGTGGTGGCTGCCGGGCGTGGCCGAGCGCTTCCACGTCGGCGAGGCTGACCTGCGGCGTGCGCTGTTCGAAGAAACCGGCGGCATGTACCCCGAGCTGGTGACGCGCAGCGACCTCGAAGTGTTCCTGCCGCCGATCGGCGGCCAGACGCTGTACGTGTTCGGCGACGTGCGCGATTTGTCCAACCCGGCAATCACGCTGACCGCGCGCGTGCACGACGAGTGCAACGGGTCGGACGTGTTCGGCTCCGACATCTGCACCTGCAGGCCGTATTTGACGCATGCGATCGAAGAATGCATCCAAGGGGCGCAGCACGGCGGCGTGGGCCTCATCGCTTACAGCCGCAAGGAGGGCCGCGCGCTCGGCGAGGTGACCAAGTTCCTCGTCTACAACGCGCGCAAGCGTCAAGAGGGCGGCGACCGCGCCGACAAATACTTTCTGCGCACCGAGTGCGTGGCCGGCGTGCAGGACATGCGCTTCCAGGAGCTGATGCCCGACGTGCTGCATTGGCTGGGCATCCGCAAGATCCACCGGCTGGTCAGCATGAGCAACGACAAGTACGACGCCATCACCGGCAGCGGCATCGAGGTGGGCGAGCGCGTCAAGATTCCCGACGCGCTGATACCCGCTGACGCCAAGGTCGAGATGGAGGCCAAGATCGCAGCGGGCTACTTCACCGATGGTGCGGTGCCCGACGGGGCGCAGCTCGCGGCGGTCAAGGGGCGGGGCCTCGAATGAATGAATCCTGAGCCCCCACGCTCACCAGGTTCGCTGCCCACGGGGGCGCAGCCGCCTTGGGACGGCCCGGCGTCGGCCGCCGCTCGCACGGCGGCCCTGCACGAGGCGGTGCGACGCCTGCGCCAGCCGTCGACCATTCGCCAGCGCTGCGCCGCGATCACCGAGGTGGTGGCGCGCGGCCAGTCGCCTCACTTCACGATCGAGCGGGCGCGGCTCGACGACGTGGCCGACCGTGTGGCGACGCTGACGCGCACGCGCTTTCCGACCTTGCAGGTGCCGTTTCACAGCCGCTGGCGCCATTTCGAGGCCGGTGGCGTCGATCGCAAGGCCGAGCTCGACGCCAGGTTGAACGGGCGCAGCCACGCGGCCGTCGCTCGGGCACGCATCGACCTGGCATTGATCAGCGTGCTGCTCGATGCCGGTGCCGGCAGCCACTGGCACTACCGCGAGCACGAAAGCGGACAACAGTTCGCGCGCTCCGAGGGGTTGGCGGTGGCCAGCTTTCGCGCTTTCATGGCCGGCCGCTTTTCGTCGGAGCCCGGCGACCCGCTGCGCGTCGATGCCAAGGGTCTGGCCGCGCTCGATGCGCGCGCACTGGCCGAGGCGTTGCAGGTGAGCCTCGACAATCCGCTGGTCGGGCTCGAGGGTCGCGTCACACTGCTGCATCGGCTGGCCGAAGCCCTGCGCGCGCAGCCCGACACGTTCACTGCGCTGGGACAGCCCGGCCATCTGTTCGATGCGCTGACACACCACCGGCATGCGCCGGAACTGCACCACCATCATCCGCGGCCCGCGGTCCACCATCGCCAAGTGAGCGCGGCCCGCGTGCTCGGTGCGCTGCTCGACACGTTGAGCGGCATCTGGCCGAGCGGCCAATCGTTGCAAGGCATGCCGCTGGGTGATGTGTGGCCGCATCCGGCTGCGCGCGGCGACGGCCTCGACGGCGGCTGGGTGCCGTTTCACAAACTCTCGCAGTGGCTCGCCTACTCGCTGCTCGAGCCGTTTGAATGGGCCGGCGTGCATGTGCACGAGGTCGACGCGCTCACCGGGCTGCCGGAATACCGCAACGGCGGCTTGCTGCTCGACGCCGGGGTGGTGGTGCCGCGCGACACCGCGTTCGCGCAACACGCGATGCGGCCGAGCGACGGCTGGACCATCGAGTGGCGTGCGCTGACCGTGAGCCTGCTCGACGAACTGGCGCCGCGTGTGCGGCGCTTGCTCGGGGTGAACGAGGCCGCCTTCCCGTTGGCGCGGTTGCTCGAAGGCGGCACCTGGGCCGCCGGCCGCGCCATCGCGGCTGAACGGCGCGATGGCGCGTTGCCACCGGTGGTGGTGGCCAGCGACGGCACGGTGTTCTGAGCGGCGGCGCCGCGCGACAGATGGCCCATCAATCAGGAGACCCGCGTTGACGACTCACGCTCCCGAAGTGCACGTGATCTCGCACCCACTGGTGCAGCACAAGCTCACGCTGATGCGGCAGAAAGACCGCTCGACCAGCAGCTTCCGGCGCCTGCTCGGCGAAATCGCGATGCTGATGGCCTACGAGGTCACGCGCGACATGCCCACGCAGCTGATCGAGATCGAGACGCCGCTGGCGAAGATGCGCAGCCCCGTGATCGAAGGCCGCAAGACGGTGTTCGTCGCGATCCTGCGCGCCGGCACCGGGTTCCTCGATGGCATGCTCGAGGTGATTCCGGGCGCGCGCGTCGGGCACGTGGGCCTGTATCGCGACCCCAAGACGCTGGTGGCGGTGGAGTATTACTTCAAGATGCCGCACGGCATGAACGAACGCGACGCGATCTTGCTCGACCCAATGCTGGCCACCGGCAACTCGGCGGTGGCCGCGGTCGACCGCCTGAAAGAGACGCGCCCGCGTTCGATCCGCTTCGTGTGCCTGCTGGCGGCGCCAGAGGGCATCAAGAACTTTCACACCCACCACCCCGACGTGCCGATCTACACCGCGGCGGTCGACGAGAAGCTCAACGACCACGGCTACATCGTGCCGGGCCTGGGCGACGCCGGCGACCGCATCTTCGGTACCAAATGAGACTGTTGGCCGGCCTGCGGCGATGCTGCTGATTCAGAACGCCACGCTGCCCGACGGCCGCAGCGGCATCGATCTGCTGGCACGCGACGGCCGCTTCGTCGAGGTGTCGCCGCAGCTCGCCGCGCCGCAAGTCGCTGAGCGGCTCGACGCGCAGGGTTGGCTGCTGTCGCCGCCGTTCGTCGATGCGCACTTCCACATGGACTCGGTGCTCAGCCACGGCTTGCCACGCATCAACCAGAGTGGCACCTTGCTCGAAGGCATCGCGTTGTGGGGTGAGCTGAAACCGCTGCTGACCGAGGAGGCGCTGATCGAGCGTGCGCTGCGCTACTGCGACTGGGCGGTGGCAAAGGGCTTGTTGGCGATCCGCTCGCACGTCGACGTCTGCGATGCGCGGTTGCTCGCGGTGCGCGCGCTGCTGCAGGTGCGCGAGCGCGTGCGTCCGTACCTCGACCTGCAACTGGTCGCGTTTCCTCAAGACGGCGTGTTGCGGTCGCCTGGCGCGCTCGACAACCTGAAGCGTGCGCTCGACCTCGGGGTCGACGTGGTCGGCGGCATCCCGCACTTCGAACGCACGGCCGCAGAAGGTGCCGCCAGCGTCAAGCTGCTGTGCGAGCTGGCCGCCGAGCGCGGCCTGCGCGTCGACATGCATTGCGACGAAACCGACGACCCGGCCTCGCGCCACGTCGAGACGCTGGCCTTCGAGGCGCAGCGCCTGAAGCTGCACGGCCGCGTCACTGGCTCGCACCTCACGTCGATGCATTCGATGGACAACGCGTATGCGATCAAGCTGATCGCGCTGATGGCCGATGCCGGCTTGAGCGTGGTGGCCAACCCGCTGATCAACATCACGCTGCAGGGGCGCTACGACAGTTATCCCAAACGACGCGGCATGACGCGGGTGCCCGAGCTGCAGGCGGCCGGCGTGCCGGTGGCGTTCGGCCACGACTGCGTGATGGACCCGTGGTACTCGCTCGGCTCGGCCGACATGCTCGAGGTGGCGGCGATGGGCCTGCACGTGGCGCAACTGACCTCGGCCGCCCAGATGCGGGGGTGCTTCGATGCGGTGACCGAGGTGCCGGCCCGCATGCTCGGCCTCGAGGGCTATGGCCTGGCGCCGGGTTGCAACGCCGACTGCGTGCTGCTGCAGGCGCGCTCACCGGCCGAGGCGATTCGTCTGCGTGCGCCGCGCCTGGCGGTGGTGCGCGCCGGTCGCGTGATTGCGCGCACGGCGCCGGCCAGCGCGCGCCTGGATCTTCCGGGCCGCCCCGCGCAAGTGGACTTCACCCTCTGAGGCGGTGGGCGCGGGCTGGAGCCCGGCTCGCTAGAATGGCTCGACACGAGGGACCGCCGCACACCCATGAAGCTGATCGGATCGAATACCAGCCCGTATGTGCGCAAGGTGCGCATCGTGATGGCGGAAAAAAAATTGGACTACCAGTACGTGACCGAAGACGTCTGGGCCAACGACAACATGCTGAAGTCCAACCCGCTTGGCAAGGTGCCTTGCCTGGTGGTCGAAGGCGTCGAGGCGATCTTCGATTCGCGCGTGATCGTCGAATACGTCGATACGCTATCGCCCTTGAGCCGGCTGATCCCAGCCAGTGGGCGCGAGCGCGTCGAGGTGCGCACCTGGGAGGCGCTGGGGGACGGCGTGCTCGACGCGGCGATCGCGGCGCGCCTGGAGGCCAACTGGGCGCCACGCGGCGAGTACCGGTCGCAAGCCTGGATCGACCGCAACATGAGCCGCGTGTCCGCGTCGCTCAAGGCGATGAGCCGCGGCTTGGGCGAGAAGCCATGGTGCGCCGGCCTGCACATGAGCCTGGGCGACATCGCGGTGGGCTGCGCGTTGTTCTACCTGGACTTCCGCTTCTCGCACATCGACTGGCGCGGCGAGCACACCAACCTTGCGCGGCTGGCCGAAAAGCTGGCGGCCCGCAAGAGCTTCATCGACACCGTGCCGACCTGACGCTGCGGCTCCCTGGGCTCGTCAGGCGAGCCTGAGCGTCAGCGAGCCGGCGCGCACATCCCACTGCAATTTGCGAACGATCGCGCGCAGCCGCTGCCCCAGCTCACCGGCCGATACCCTGCACGCTGCGGCCACTTGCTCGAGCCGGTAACCCGCGGCCAGCCGCATCAGCAGCTCGCGTTGCGCCGGCTCGAGTTGCAGCGGGCTCTGCTCATCGCCGATCGACAGCGCATGCGCGTGCGGCACACGCGCGCGCTCGAAGTGATCGAGCAAGGCATGCGCCAGCGGCGTGGTCAAGGTCGTCTCGCCGCGCAGCGCCTGATTCACGGTGGCGAGCAACGACTCGGCGTGGGCATGGACGACGCACAGGTTGTCGGCCCCGGCGCGCAGCGCTGGCACCAGCAGCGCATCGCCTTCGTCGGGCGCCACGGCAACGATTGCGGGTCGCTGTGGCTGCGTGGCGAGCCACTCCAGCATGGCTAGCGCGGTGCCGTCGATCAGCCGCAATTCGCACAACACCAGATCGGGCCGGTGCTGCGACAGCAGGCCGCGCGCCGAACGCGCCGCGTTGGTGACGGCGACCACCTCGTGACCGCCTGCCACCAGCACGCCCCGCCATGCCAGCGCGAGTGCAGGTTCACGAACGACGAGGACGATGCGGCTCATGGGGAAGCCCGTGTTCGAGGTAACGGGTGACCAATTGTTGCGCCGCCTCGGCTGCCGCACACCCCGCAGCCCAAGGCCGCGCCCCGCAGACAAGGGGGCGGCGAGGCCCGACGTGCGGCAGCACCTGCGTGCAGACGCGCGACACCGAGCCGGGCGGGCATGCAGGCCCGGCCGTGGACCGGGGCCAGACGGCTGTCAGCTCAGCGCAGCGAAGCTGTGCGCCTGGGCCTGCGGCCAGTACAGCTCGTACACCGCGTGCGGCCAGCGCGCCTCGCCGCGCATCGCGGCCAGCAGTTCGCCTGGCTGCACGAATGGCAGCAGGTTGGCGAGCAAACGAACCTCGCGATCGGTGCCGCGGCGCACGATGTGCGTGGCGCGGATCTGGTTGGGGTGCTCGAGCGCCGCCGCCTGCACCAGCTCTTTCAGTGCCTCGAGCGTGTTCTGGTGGAAGCGATAGACGCGCTCGATCTTGTCGGGCACCACCAGCGCTCGCTGGCGCAGCGGGTCCTGCGTGGTGACACCGGTCGGGCAGGCGCCGGTGTGGCAGTGCTGCGCCTGGATGCAGCCGAGGGCGAACATGAAGCCGCGTGCCGCGTTGCACCAGTCGGCGCCCAACGCCATCATGCGGGCGATGTCGAATGCGCTGACCACCTTGCCGGCGGCGCCGATGCGCACGCGCGAACGCAAATTGAGCCCGGTGAGCGTGTTGTGCACGAGCAGCAGGCCTTCCTGCAGCGGCGTGCCGACGTGATCGGTGAACTCCAGCGGCGCCGCGCCGGTGCCGCCCTCGGCGCCGTCGACCACGATGAAGTCCGGCGTGATGCCGGTGCCCAGCATCGCCTTGCAAATCGCCAGCCATTCCCACGGATGACCGATGCACAGCTTGAACCCCGTGGGCTTGCCGCCGGAGAGCTCGCGCAAGCGATCGATGAACTGCATCATCTCGATCGGCGTGGTGAAGGCGCTGTGCCGGGCGGGCGAGATGCAGTCCACGTTGATCGGCACGCCGCGCGCGGCAGCGATCTCGGCGGTGACCTTCGGCCCCGGCAGCACACCGCCATGCCCGGGTTTGGCACCCTGGCTGAGCTTGAGCTCGATCATCTTCACCTGCGCTTCGCAGGCGCTGGCCGCGAAGCGCTCGGCATTGAAACTGCCGTCGTCGTTGCGGCAGCCGAAATAGCCCGAGCCGACCTCCCAGATCAGATCACCGCCGTGCACGCGGTGGTGCGCGCTGATCGAGCCCTCGCCGGTGTCGTGCGCGAAGCCGCCGCGTTTGGCGCCACCGTTGAGCGCCAGGATCGCGTTGGCGCTCAACGCGCCGAAGCTCATCGCGGAGATGTTGAACACGCTGGCGGAGTACGGCTGCGCACGCCCCGCACCCACCAGCACCCGGAAGTCGTGCGACGCCAAGCGGGTGGGCTGCAGTGAGTGGTTGATCCACTCGTAGCCCAGGGCGTGCACGTCCAACTGGGTGCCGAACGGCCGCTTGTCGGAGTCGCCCTTGGCGCGCTGGTACACCAGTGAGCGCTGCTGCCGCGAAAACGGATGCGCCTCGTTGTCGCTCTCGATGAAGTACTGGCGGATCTCCGGACGGACGTACTCGAGCAGGAAACGGATATGCCCGATGACCGGATAGTTGCGCAGCACGGCATGCCTGCGCTGCAGCGAATCGCGCACGCCCAAGCCCACCAGCACGGCAAATACAAGGGTCATCGCCCCCCACTGCTTGAACGCGATCCAGACGAACGCGCACAGCAGCAAGCCGACGCCGCACACCAGCCACACCAGGTAGCGAATCGGGAAATAGCGGTCCAGGGCGTGCAGCCAGGCGGGCATGGCCCCTCCATCCGTTGCGCGGTGGCGATGGTAGGGCCAAGCGGCGGCCACCACGATGTCGGCGCCGTTTGGGACTGTGCCCGTGATCGGATGGGGCGCGAAATGCGCCGCTGCCGGTGAGCGACGTCAGCGTCGCAACAGGGCGGCGACCGGCGCCCCCGCTTGCCTACTGCTGCGCTGTGGCCGCCGCGCGGTGCGCCAGGAAGCGCTGCAGCTTGCCTTGCGCTTGGCGCCGCACCTGGTTGCGCAGCATCGGCGACCAACCCATCATCAAACCGGTGGAGCCGAGCGCCTGGCGCGACCAACGCCAGAAGTCGTAGTTCTCACTGTGGGTGACGATCAGGCCGTCTTCGAAGGTGAACTGCGCCGCGACCACGTTGTGCACCATGCGGCCCGCCGCTCCCGAGCGATAACGCGCTTCCCAACGGGCGCTGCCGCGTTCGCCGCCCGCCGCCTCGACCTCGCTGGTTTCGAGCCGCCACACCGCCTGGCCGCCATTGCGAATGGTCTGGCACACCATCTGCCACATGGCGCCGATCTGCTCGTTGCCATGCAGCACGAACAGCGGGTCTTCGAACTGCGCATGCGGCGCGTAGCAGCTTTGCATCGTGCGCGCGTCGAGCGTTGCGAACGCGGCATAGAAACGCTTGAGCAGGGCCTGGGGACTCATGACACAACCACGGCTTCTGACCGGACAACGGCCAGTATGAGCGAGCCGCGGCAAAGCAGGCGTGAACAACCGCAACCGGTTGCGGTCGCCGAGGTCCAACCCCTCGGTCAGGGTCTGGCGACGGCGCTGATCGCTGGCCTGCGGCGCCGGCCCCAGCAGCGGGCTTGAGCAATATGCCACGCTATACTGCAACTCACAGCGCCGATTTGTTCCGGCTTGCGGGCGCTATAGAAATACCGCTAAAGAGGGACGCCCCGAAAACCCGGCGTTCCGCATCTGCAGCGGCGCCGGTTTTTGTTTGTCGGGCCCCATGCAATCCATCGGCGTCGTATCTCCAGAGAGCCGTCACTTCGAGCAGCCGCTGCCGTTGCGCTGTGGTGCAACGTTGCCGGACTACACGTTGGTCTACGAAACGTACGGCGTGCTCAACGCCGACGCCAGCAACGCGGTGCTGGTGTGCCACGCGTTGAACGCCAGCCACCATGTGGCGGGCCGCCACGACAACGAACAAGGCCAAGAAGGCTGGTGGGACAACCTGGTGGGGCCCGGCAAGCCGCTGGACACCGACCGCTTCTTCGTCATCGGCGTCAACAACTTGGGCTCGTGCTTCGGCTCGACCGGACCGATGCACACCAATCCCGCCACCGGCAAGCCCTACGGTGCCGACTTTCCGGTGGTGACGGTCGAAGACTGGGTCGATGCGCAGGCGCGGCTGATCGACGTGTTGGGCATCGGCCAGCTGGCCGCGGTGATCGGCGGCAGCCTCGGCGGCATGCAGGCGCTGGCGTGGACGCTGCGCTTTTCCGCGCGCGTGCGCCACTGCATCGCGGTGGCATCGGCGCCCAATCTGTCGGCGCAGAACATCGCGTTCAACGAGGTGGCGCGGCGCGCCATCATCACCGACCCCGATTTCCACGCCGGCCACTTCTACGACCACGGGGTGGTGCCTGCGCGCGGGCTGCGTGTGGCGCGCATGATCGGCCACATCACGTACCTGTCCGACGACTCGATGGAAGCCAAGTTCGGTCGCGAGTTGCGCAACGGCGGCTTCGGCTACACCACGCAGGACATCGAGTTCCAGATCGAGAGCTACCTGCGCTACCAGGGCGACAAGTTCAGCGAATACTTCGACGCCAACACCTACTTGCTGATCACCCGCGCGCTGGACTACTTCGACCCTGCGGCGGCGCACGGCGGCGACCTTTCACGGGCGTTCGCGCCGGCAAAGGACAACCAGTTCCTGATCGTCAGCTTCACCACCGACTGGCGGTTTGCGCCGGCGCGCTCGCGCGAGATCGTGAAGGCGCTGGTCGACAACCGCAGCGCGGTCAGCTATGCCGAGATCGCGGCGCCGCACGGACACGACGCGTTCCTGCTCGACGATGCGCGCTACCACGCGCTGCTGCGTGCTTACTTCGATCGCGTGGCAGCGGAGGTCGGGCAGTGAGCCAGCGGCGCGAACTCGAGCTGCTGGCCGAACTGGTGCCGCCGGGCTCGCGCGTGCTCGACCTCGGCTGCGGCACCGGCGAGTTGCTGGCGCACCTGCGCGCGCGCCGCGGTTGCTCGGGCTATGGCATCGAGATCGCCGACGCCAACGTGTTGCAGTGCGTGCAGCGCGGCGTGCCGGTGATTCAGCTCAACCTCGAGGAAGGGCTGGCCCTGTTCGACGACCGCAGCTTCGACGTGGTGCTGCAGCTCGACACGCTGCAGCACCTGCGCAACACTGAGCGCATGCTGCAGGAGACGGCGCGCGTGGGCCGCATCGGCATCGTGAGCTTTCCGAACTTTGCGCATTGGCCCAACCGCCTGGCCGTGTCGCGCGGCCGCATGCCAGTGACCAAGACCTTGCCCTACCAGTGGTACGACACGCCCAACATCCGTGTCGGCACGTTTGCCGACTTCGAGATGCTGGCGCGGCGCAATGGATTGCGCATCCTCGATGCCTTCGGCCTGCACGACGGCGTGCCAGTGCGGCGTTGGCCAAACCTGCGCGCCAGTGTCGCGGTGTTCAAGTTTGAGCGCGGCGAGTCGGCCCCGCTCGAGTCCGCCGCTGCCGCGTGAGCGTCGCGGCGCGACGCGCGCTCGGCTGTGCGGCGTTGCCGACAGCGTGCATCCGGTGGTCCGCGCGCGAACCCCCCGGGCAAGCCCCGAGCCGGCGGCGTGGCGGCCACTGTCTACACTGCGGCGCATGCATGCCCTGCACACGAGCGATGAGCTGCCTCTGCACGTGCGCCAGTGGACGGTAAAGAGTCCGGCGCACGGGCTCGTGCTGCTGGTGCACGGGCTGGGCGAGCACGTCGGACGCTACGCGGCGCTGGCGACGTGGCTCAACCAGGCCGGCTGGGACGTCGCCGGCTACGACCATCGCGGCCACGGTGCGTCGGGCGGTGCGCGTGGCGCCATCGCGCAGCCCGACAGCCTGCTCGACGATCTGAGCGTGGTGATCGACGCGCTGCGGCACGAGACGCAGCGGCCGCTGGTGCTGCTCGGGCACAGCCTGGGCGGCCTGATCGCGGCGCGCTTCGTGGCCGAGGGCCTGGCTGCGCAACGTGCCGCCTGGTGGCGCCCGATCGATGCGCTGGTGCTGTCGTCGCCTGCGCTCGACCCGGGCATGAACGCCCTGCAGCGTGCGCTGCTGTCGGTGGTGGGCCCGCTGGCGCCGCAACTCGCCCTCGGCAATGGCTTGAAGCCGGCGTGGATTTCGCGCGACCCTGCGGTCGTGCGCGCCTATGTCGACGATCCGCTGGTGCACGACCGCATCACACCGCTGTTGGCGCGCTTCATCGTCGATGCCGGCGAGCTGGTGCGCGCGCGCGCGCCGCGCTGGGCCGTGCCCACGCTGTTGATGTGGGCCGGGGCCGACCGTTGCGTGGCCCCGGCGGGCAGCGCTGCGTTCGCCGCCGCGGCGCCGCGCGACTGGTTGACGCACACTTGTTATCCGCAGATGGCGCACGAGATCTTCAACGAACCCGAGCGCGACCTGCCGATGAACGAAATGACACGCTGGCTGGCCACACTGCCGCATGCCACGACGGTGCCGGACACGGCGCCCGCGATCTGGAGTGAACGATGAATGCACGCGACGCCAACGCCACGACAGCACCCAAGCCCACGCTGTCGGCCGCTCAATCCCAGCAGCTCGGCGACTTCGCCGTCCGCGCATGGGACGAGCGCATCGTGCCCGAGCTCAAGCGCTACATCGAAGTGCCTGCCAAGAGCCCGATGTTCGATGCGCAATGGCAAAGTCACGGCTACATCGACCACGTGGTGCGCGCGGCAGCCGCGTGGGTGGAATCCCGCAAGGTCGCTGGGCTCAAGCTCGAGGTGGTGCGCCTCGAAGGACGCACGCCGGTGATCCTGTTCGAGGTGCCGGCCACAAAGGCCGGCAGCACCGGCACGGTCGTGATGTACGGGCACCTCGACAAGCAGCCCGAGTTCAACGGCTGGCGCAATGACCTCGGGCCCTGGACGCCCAAGCTCGACGACGGCTTGCTGTATGGTCGCGGCGGCGCCGACGACGGCTACGCGGTGTTCGCCGCGATCACCGCGATCGAGGCGCTCGATGCACAAGGCATACCGCGCCCGCGCGTGGTGGGCTTGATCGAAAGCTGCGAAGAGAGCGGCTCGTTCGACCTGCCGGCCTACCTCGATGTGCTCAAGCCGCGCCTGGGCGACGTGTCGCTCGTCGTGTGCCTGGACTCCGGTGCCGGCAACTACGATCAGTTGTGGCTCACCACGTCGCTGCGCGGCATGGTATCGGGCGTGCTGAAGGTCGAAATCCTGACCGAGGGCGTGCACTCGGGCGATGCCAGCGGGCTGGTGCCCTCGAGCTTTCGCATCCTGCGGCAATTGCTCGATCGCCTGGAAGACTCGCACACCGGCCGGCTGTTGCCAGAGGACTTTCACTGTCAGGTGCCCACCGAGCGGGTCGACCAGGCGCGTGCCGCCGCCGCGACGCTCGGCCAGGAAGTGTGGCGGCGTTTTCCGTGGGCCTGCGGCGCCGACGGCGGCGCGTCGCTGCCGACCACCACCGACCCGGTGCAGGCGCTGCTCAATCGCACGTGGCGGCCGACCTTGTCGGTCACCGGCGTCGATGGCGTGCCCGAATTGGGCAACGCCGGCAACGTGCTGCGGCCCTACACCGCGTTCAAGCTGAGCCTGCGGTTGCCGCCGCTGGTGAGCGGGCACGAGGCTTCGCTGAAGCTGAAGCAATTGCTCGAAGACAACGCGCCGTATAACGCGCGGGTCACCTTCCACCCCGACGGCCGCGCCGGCGCGCTCGGCGCCACCGGCTGGAACGCGTCGTCGCTGTCGAACTGGCTGGAGCAGGCGCTCAACGATGCATCGCAGGCGCACTATGGCGCGCCGCTTGGCTTCATCGGGCAAGGCGGCACGATCCCGCTGATGAACATGCTGGCTCAAGGTTTCCCGAGCGCGCAGATGATGGTGTGCGGCGTGCTCGGGCCCAAGAGCAATGCCCACGGGCCCAACGAGTTCCTGCACGTGCCCTACGCCAAGCGGCTCACGGCAGCGGTGTCGCAGGCGATGGCCGCCTGCCCATGACGGCTAGCCGGCGCGCATGGCTGGCCCCGACAGCGGCTCGAGCAGCGTGAGCAGCGGCGCCAGCGGCGCATAGCGCCGCGCCACGTGGGTGGCGTAGGCAAAGAAGCGCGGCAGGTCGGTGCTGTAGTGCGGCTTGCCGTCGCGGTGCTTCAGGCGGCAGAAGATGCCCAGCACCTTGAGGTGGCGCTGCAGGCCCATCCACTCGAGCGCGCGCCAGCACTCGCCGAAGTCGTCGGCGAACGCGTGGCCCGCGAGCACTGGCGTGGCACGCGCGGCCTGCCACCAGCGCACGGCCCAGTCGATCTCGCGCTCTTCGTCCCACGAGAGGAACGCGTCGCGCAACAGGCAGGCAATGTCGTAGGTGACGGGGCCGACCACCGCGTCCTGAAAATCGAGAATGCCGGGGTTGGGGTCGCTCACCATCAGGTTGCGCGGCATCCAGTCGCGATGCACGACGACGCGCGGCTGCGCCAGCGCGCTTTCGACCAGCAGATCGCTCACCTTCTGCCAGGTGGCCTGCTCGGCGTTCGACCACTGCACCCCGAATTCGCGCTGCACACACCAATCGGGAAACAGCTCCAATTCGCGTCGCAGCAGCGCATCGTCGTACGGCGGCAGCCCGCTGGGCTCGAGGCGCACCTGCCATTGCACCAGCGCGGCAATGGCCTCGCGCATCAGGCGGTCGGCCTCGGCTGGCTGCGCCTCGCGCAGCGCATCGATGTACAGAGTGCGACCAAGGTCGCTGAGCAGCAGGAACCCTTTGGCCTCATCGGCAGCCAGCACCTGCGGCGCATGCAGCCCGGCATCGCTGATGCGGCGCGCGATGCGCACGAACAGCCGCACGTCTTCTTGCGGCGGCGGCGCATCCATCACCACGAAGCTGCGCTCGCGCGACCGGATCCTCAGGTAGCGCCGGAAACTCGCATCGGCCGACGCCGGTGCGAGGCTGGCGACGTCCAGCCCATATTCGCTGGCCAACGGCGCCAGCCAGCGATCGAAGTGGTTGTGCCGCTGGTCGTCTGGCCACACGATGCCATTGGCGGTGCGTGCGGATGGCGTGGGCAGCATCTGGTGGTGTCGGGGAGATAATCGCGCGCATTGTACGAACGCGCTTGGTTGCGGCGCGGGCACTGTTCCATCGTGCAAAGGTCACTCGCCGACTTCAGTGCACTCGAAGCCTCGAACAACAACCGTCGTGCCGACCTGTTCCTGCCGCACTGCCTTGCGTTGCTTCGTGATGCAGGCCCTGCTGGCGGCCGCGGCGTGGTGCCAGGAGCCGGCACACGCACAGCCCGGCTCCGAGCTTGCTACTCCAGCGCAGACCGGCGAGGGCAGCGTCGACGCACCGCTGCGCTTGATCCCCAGTCGGGAGCTGGCCCCGCCGCCGCGCGGCGACGCTGCGCGCGCACGGTCGGTCGTGGTGCGCGCCGATCGCCTTCAGGCGCGGCCCGAGCTGGATATGGTGGCCGAAGGTCAGGTGGAACTGCGCCGCGCCGGCACCGTGATCCGGGCCGACCGCATCACCTACGACAGCGCAGACGACCGCGCCAATGCGAAGGGCAACGTGCGCGTCAGCCGCGACGGCAACCACTACTCGGGCCCCGAACTGCAATTGCGGCTGCAGCGGTTCGAAGGCTATTTTCTCGAGCCGCAGTTCACCTTGGGCCGCACCGGAGCGGGCGGTACGGCGCAGCGCTTTGAGTTCGTCGACCCGTCGCGCTCGGTGGCGGTGAACGCCACGTACACCAGCTGCCCGCGCGACGGCTCAGGCGATCCGGACTGGCTGCTCAAGACCGACCGCGTGCGCATCGACCTCGAGGCCAACGAGGGGGTGGCCGAAGGGGCGGTGCTGCGCTTCCTCGGCGTGCCGATCCTCGGCTTTCCGGTGATGAGCTTTCCGCTCACCGATGACCGCAAGTCAGGTTGGCTGCCGCCGACAATCAATCTGGATTCCAAGAGCGGCCTGGAACTGGCGGTGCCGTACTACTGGAACATCGCTCCCAATCGTGACGCAACCTTCACGCCGGTCGTGCTGACGCGGCGCGGCGCAGCATTGGGAACCGAGTTCCGCTACCTCGAGCCCGGCGATCAGGGCCGCGTCGAGCTCGATGGCCTGCCCAACGACCGTGTGGCGGGGCGCGCCCGCTGGCTGGCCGACTTTGCGCTCGACGGCTCGCGCGACGGCAGCAATCTGCACTACGCGGTCGATGCGATTCGGGTCTCCGACGACGACTACTGGAAGGACTTCCAACGCCAGATCCGATCGTTCAACAATCGACTATTGCCGGGGTCGGCCAAGGTGGAGCAATCCAGCGAGCGCTACGGATTCGATTCACGGTGGTATCTCGGCACCGAACGCTGGCAGGTGCTCACCTCGGGCGACCCCACCACGGAGATCGTGCCGCCGTACGACCGCAGCATGCAGCTGGGCGGGCGGCTCGAGGGTGCGTTGCCGCTGGGCCTGCGCGTCGACGCTGAAACCGAGGTCAATCGGTTCTCGCTGGCCGATGCACCGTCGACTCCCCTCAGGACCAACGGCTGGCGCTGGCATGGCGTGGCCAGCATCACGCGCCCGTGGGAGACGCCAGCGACGTGGATACGGCCGAAGTTCATCGTCAACGCCGCCGCATACGACACCGACAATCCGATGCTCGATGGCCGCACGCAGGCCTCACGATGGATACCGACCTTCAGCGTCGACTCGGGTGCGGTGTTCGAGCGCGACAGCACCTGGTTCGGCAAGGCTCAGCGCCAGACGTTGGAGCCGCGCTTGTTCTATTCCAACACACCGTTCCGCGATCAACTGACGCTGCCGAACTTCGATTCAGCACTGATCGACTTCAACACGGTCTCGGTGTACACGGAGAACGCGTTCTCGGGCCACGACCGCATCTCCGACGGGCACCAGATCACGGCGGGCGCCACCACGCGCTGGCTCGACGCCGCCACCGGCTCCGAGACGCTGCGCCTGGGCGTTGCGCAGCGTTATCAGTTCCGTGACCTGCGCATCACGCCCGACGGTGTGCCGCAGACCCAGCGGCTGTCGGATTTGCTGCTCGATGGCTCGACCTCGCTGGTACCGAGCTGGCAATTCGACATGCAACTGCAGTACAGCGCCGAGCTCAGCCGCCCGGTGCGATCGATCGTTGGTGTGCGCTACCTGCCCGAGCCGTTTCATGCGTTGAGCGCGACCTACCGGTTTACGCGCGGCCTGTCGGAGCAGGTGGAACTGGGCTGGCAATGGCCAGTCTACCGCGGCAAGAGCAACGGCGGCTCCGGTGGCAGTGGCTGCGGAGGCACGCTCTATGCGGTGGGTCGCGTCAACTACAGCTTGCCCGACACCCGCGTCACCGATTCGATCGCCGGGTTCGAGTACGACGCCGGATGCTGGATCGGCCGTGTGGTGGCCGAGCGGCTCTCGGTCGGTCGCACCGAGGCGACCACGCGTTTGCTGCTGCAACTGGAACTGGTGGGCCTGTCACGAATCGGCTCCAACCCGCTGCAGGTGTTGAAGGACAATATCCCCGGATACCGGCTGCTGCGCGAAGACCGCAAGGGCCCCTATGAACCGACGATCGATGATTGAGCCTTGTTTGAATTACCTGCGCGGCTTGGCGCCGCGCCAGCTGGCGCTGACGTTGTGTCTGTGTGCCCTGGGCGTGGCCGCGTTCGGCCAGGCGGGGAACCGCACGTTGCGCCCGGGCGACTACATCGTTGCGGTGGTCAACAGCGAGTTGGTCACTGCCTATGAGGTGGAGCAGCGCGCGGAGCGCGTGCGCGAGGAAGCCCGGCGCAGCGGTGCGCGCGAGCCGGCGATCGACTCGCTGCGGACGAAGGTGCTCGATGCACTGATCGATGACCGTGTGCTGGTGACTTATGCGCGAGACAGCGGCGCCAAGGTCGACGAGGCCGAACTCGACCGCGCGGTCAGCAGCGTGGCGGCCGCCAATCGCTTGAGCCTGCCCGAGTTGCGCAAGCGCTTGGCCTCCGAAGGTCTGGAGTTCGCGCGCTTTCGCGGCAATCTGCGCGATCAGATTTTGGTGGAGCGAATTCGCGAGCGCGAAGTGCAACAGCGCATTCGCATCAGCGACACCGACATCGACCGCTACCTCGAGCAGCAAAAGAGCGCGGCGTCGGCGTCGCTGGAGCTGAACCTGGCACAGATCCTGATCACCGTGCCGGACAATGCCAGCGAGGCGGTGGTGGCCGAACGCAAGGCGCGCATCGACGCTGCCCTGGCGCGCGTGCGCTCCGGGGTTGACTTCGGTGACGTCGCGCGCGAGGTGTCGGAAGACGGCAATCGCGCCACCGGAGGCACGATCGGCCTGCGCCCCACATCGCGGCTGCCGGATGTATTTGTCGCCAACTCGCGTGACCTGCAGGTTGGCGAAGTCAGCGCCGCCCCTTTTCGCAGCGAAGGCGGCTTTCATCTTCTGAAGGTGCTGGAGCGCCGCGAGGGCCAGGCGGTGCGTGTGCAGCAGACCCGGGCGCGGCACATTCTGCTGCGCAGTTCCGCGCAGGCGAGCGTGCAAGACGCGGCGCGCCGGCTGCTGGATCTGAAGCGGCAGATTGAGTCCGGGCAGCGCCGCTTCGAGGATGTGGCGCGCGAGGTCTCGGAAGATGCTTCCGCATCGGCGGGCGGCGACCTCGGATGGGTGTCGCCCGGCAGCTTCGTGCCCGAGTTCGAAGAGGCCATGAACCGGCTGGGCCCAGGCGCCGTATCGGCGCCTGTGGTGTCGCGCTTCGGCGTGCACTTGATCCAGGTGATCGAGCGGCGAGAGGTCGAACTGACGACCAAGGAAGTCCGCGATCAGGCCCGGGCCGCGCTGCGCGAGCAGAAGTTCGAGACGGCGTATCAGGAATGGGCGAAGGACCTGCGCGCGCGCGCCTATATCGAGATGCGCGAGCCTCCGCAGCAATGACCGCGTCGTGCGTCGCGCGGGCGCAATCGGGTCGCGCCGCGCAATGCTGAGCCAGCCGCCGCGCAAGCGCTTCGGCCAGCACTTTCTCGTCGATTCTTCGGTGTTCGATGCGATCGTGCGCGCGATCGATCCCCGCGTCGGCGAGCGCATCGTGGAAATCGGCCCCGGGCGCGGCGCGCTGACCGAGCCGTTGCGAGTCAGCGGTGCACGCCTGACGCTGATCGAACTGGACCGCGACCTGGCCGCGTTCTGGCGCACGGTTCCGGGCATCGAACTGCTGCAGGCCGACGTCCTGCAGGTGGACTTCGCGAACCTGGCCTTGGCTGCCGGCGAGCGGCTGCGCGTGGTGGG
>JBIODO010000003.1:0-31251 GCA_044445225.1 Burkholderiales bacterium | reverse complement strand
TGCGCATCGACTTGACGCCCGGGCGTGCCATCGAAGGCGAACTCATTGCGGCCAAGCACGGTGCGCGGCGCAAGCTCGGCCCCGTGCTGGCCGATCTCATGCCACGCCGGCTCGCCGACACCTGGCTCGCTCTGTACGGCGCATCGCCCGACGCCACGCTGCCCGACATGCGCGATCGTGATCTGGCCGCCCTTGCGGCGCAATTGCAGCGCTGGACGGTCACGCCGAGCGGCAGCGAGGGTTATCGTAAGGCCGAGGTCACCGCAGGCGGCGTGGACACGCGCGAGCTGAGTTCGCAGTCGATGCAGAGCCGGCGCGTGCCGGGGCTGTATTTCATTGGCGAGGTGGTCGACGTGACGGGATGGCTGGGGGGCTACAACTTTCAGTGGGCCTGGGCCAGCGCTGCCGCGTGTGCACAGGCACTGCAACGCCGCCCCGCCCTCGCCAGCCGCGCGTCGTGAGCGCTGAATCCGCTCAGCGGGACCTCACTAGTTCGAGCACCGCGTCAGCGAAGACGTGCGGCGCCTCCTGCGGCATGTTGTGGCCCACGCCCCGCACCAGGCGATGCGATCGCGGTCCGGTGAAACGGCTGGCGTCATGCGCGGCCGGCGCCGGCGAGCGCACGCCATCGTCCGAACCGTCGAAACTGAGGGTCGGCACCGCGATAGTCGGTTGAGCCGCGAGGCGGCGCTCGATGTTGGCCAGTGCCGGGTCGCTCGCCACCAGGCCGAAGCGGTGTCGATACGAATGAATCACGACCTCGACGAAGTCGGGGTTGTCGAACGCAGCCGCGGTGCGCTCGAACATCGCATCGTCGAAGGCCCAGGTCGGCGACCACAGTTGCCACAGCAGCCGGCACAGCGCGCGCCGATCGGCCGCCAACCCGGCACGGCCGCGTTCGCTGTGAAAGTAGTACTGGTACCAAAGGCGGTGTTCGTCGGCCGGCGAGATCGGTTGCATCGCGCGCGCGATGTTCTGGATGTTGTAGCTGTTGAACGTCAGCAGCCCGGCGCAGCGCTCGGGCCACAGCGCGGCGACGACGCACGCCGCGCGGCCGCCCCAGTCGTAGCCCGCCAGCACCGCGCGCGGGATCACTAGCGCATCCATCAACGCGAGCAGGTCGGCACCGAGCGCCGCCTGCTCGCCCGAGCGCGGCGTGGCGGCGCTCAGGAATCGGGTGGCGCCGAAGCCCCGCAGGTACGGCACGATCACCCGGCAGCCCTGCTCCGCCAAGCGAGGCGCGACCTCGGCATAGGCATGGATGTCGTAGGGAAAGCCATGCATCAGCAGCACCGGCGGGCCCTGCGCCGGGCCGGCCTCGTGGTACGCCACGTTCAGCACACCGGCGTCGATGTGCTTCAAGGGATCGAGTGGGGTGATCGCCACTGCGGCAAGCTGCACGCTCAATCGAAGTCGAGCAGCACCTTCATCGATTGCGAACGATCGGCGGCCAGCGCAAAGGCGCGACCCGCATCGCGATAGGGCAAAGTCGCCGAGATCAGCGGCTTCAGGTCGACCAGGCCGCGGTTGATCAGCTCGACCGCGACGCCGAACTCCTCGTGAAAGCGAAACGTGCCGCGCAAGTCGAATTCCTTGGCCACGAGGGTGTTGATCGGCAGGTTCATCTCGCCGCCACTCAAACCCACCTGCACGATCACGCCGCGTGGCCGCAGCACCTCGAGGCCGGCGCGCAACGCACGCTCGTTGCCGCTGGCCTCGAACAGCACGTCGATGCGGCCCTTGTCGACTGCAAGCGGCCGCAGTCCGTCGGGCTGCTCGACCACATTGATGACTTGATCGGCGCCCACCTTGCGCGCGCTGCGCAGCGGCTGCGCCACCACGTCGGTGACCACGATGAACGCGGCGCCGGCGCGGCGCGCGGCCACCACCACCAGCGCGCCGATCGGGCCGCAGCCGGTGACGAGCACCGACTTGCCCAGCAGCGGGCCGGCGCGATTGACCGCATGCAACGCGACGGCCAGCGGCTCGGCCATCGCGCCTTCGGCATCGCTGGCACCAGCGGCCAAGCGGTAGGCCTGCCGCACGCCGACCACGATCTCGCGGCGGAAAGCTCCCTGCACGTGCGGCATGCGCATCGCACTGCCGAAGTAGCGCATGTCGAGGCAGTGGTTCTGCAACCCCAACTGGCAGTACTTGCACAGGCCGCATGGGTGGCTGGGGCAAATGGCGATGCGCTCGCCCACCGCAAAACCGCTGACCGCATCGCCCACCTCCTCGATGACACCGGCCACCTCGTGGCCCAGCACCATCGGCTGCTGGATACGCACGGTGCCAAAGCCACCGTGCTGAAAGTAGTGCAGGTCCGAGCCGCAGATGCCGCCGGCGCGAACGCGCACGCGCAGCTCGCTGGCGCCCACCGCCGGTGTGGGTACGTCTTCGACACGGAGGTCGCCCGGAGCGTGGATGACGAGTGCGTCCATGGGGTTCGAACCTGAAGGGGGTGCGAGAGGTTACCGCGACGGGCCGGCCGCACGGGCAGCGACGGCAAAACCCAGGTTGCCGTTGAAACATCGTTGTTCCCTATCGAACACGCGGACGTCCTCCATGCAATCGATTCATCGCACCTGGAGGAGCACAGTCGGCGCACTGCACCTCAGTAGCCCAAGAGAAGCCCATGAACCGCAGCCAACTGCCGCTCGCCGTCCGCGTCACTGCCGCCGCGCTCGCCGTGTTCATGACCATCGCGATGCTGAACGGCGTGATCTCGATCGCCGAGCCTCAGCAAAGCCAGTTGATCGCGCTCAACGCAGTGCGCCTCCTGTCGCGACAATCGCACGCGGCCGCGACCGCGCCGCGCGAGATCATCGTCGCCCAGGCGCAATAGCGAACGGCGGTAGGCAGCGGCCGCCGCGGGTGTGCCAACGGCGACGACCGCGCTTGCAGGGGCAAAACCACTCGCGGTTCGTCGCCGCCGATCTGCTCGATCAACGGAACAAGTTCTGCGCAATCCCCGCCGCGCTGAATATGAAGTCGCGCGAATCCTCGAGCTCCCTGCGCAGGCGCGACAAGTTGACGTCGAGCAGCCGCCCCTTCCACTTGCGCACCTTGCCGGCCACGATCACCGTCTCGACGTTGGAGCGCTCCATCAGCGAGACCACGGCTCCCGGCACGTTGTTGAGCGGCGCCACGTTGATCGCGCTGGCGTCGAGGATGATGATGTCGGCCTCCTTGCCCGGCGTGAGCGTGCCCACCTTGCTGTCCAGCCGCAGAGCCTTCGCACCGTTGATGGTGGCGTAGCGCAGGACGTCGCGCGTGGTCAGCAGATCCGGCGTGCCGGGGGCCGGCGTCGGGTACTGGTCGGGCGGTGAAAACGTGCCTTGCTCGAGCACCATCTGGTTCACCAGCGCGCGCTGCACATTCATCGTGGCACGCATCTGGGTGAAGAAGTCGGCCGTCAGCGTGCACTCCACGTCGGTGCTGAGTGCCGGCTCCATCTTCAGGCTCAGCATCTTCAGGATCGGCGGCATGCCGTGGCGCATGTTCATCTCGATCGGCACGGCCAGCGATACCTGCGCGCCGACATCCTTGACCCTCTGCCACCCGAGATCGGACATGCCGGTCATGTGGACGAACAGGTTGTCGGGCCCGAGGCCCAGCGTGCCGCTGTCGCCGCCCTTGTTCTGCGCCAGCAGATCGAGCGTCGGACGGATGCTGAACGGCGACAGGATGTGCGCCGCCACCTGAAGGCCGAGATCGCGACCGATCTTCCAAGCCTTCTCGTAGCCGGGCAGGTAGACCTCGCCGCCCATGATCATCGTCACGAGCTGATCGGTCGACGAGAACCACTGCTTCTTGATGCGCACCGCATCGTCCGGGTACTTGTTGCCGGGGTTGCTGCCGATGATCGCGGCGCCTGCGCTCTCGAAATAGCCAAAGACAGCACGGCGGTCCGAATCCATGATGCCCCGGATCGCGGCGTCGGAATGCGCGGGCGAGTGATGGATCTGCGAGATGTCGTGCACCGTGGTGACGCCCGCATCGAGCTGGCTCAGCGAGCCGAACAGCTCGTTGATGTACACGTCTTGCGGGCGATACACGGGAGCGAACGTCAGCAGGATGAATTCGAAGTAGGTGGTGTCCCCTGCTCGCGTGTGCGACTGGTCGTTGATCAAAATGCCGTCGGCCAGAAAGCTGCGCAGCGACGTCTCGAACAGATGATGGTGCGTGTCGATGAAGCCCGGCATGACGATGCGGCCGCGCGCGTCGATCTCCGCCGCGCCGCCGGCGTGCAGGCTGGGCCCGACGGCGAGGATCTTCTTGCCCTCGACCAGCACATCGGCCTGCGGGAAGTCCCCCACCTTCGGATCCATCGACATCACGGCGCCGCCGCGAATGACGTAGCGCCGGCCGTGCCCGCCGCTGTCTTCGGGCTCGCGGTCGCCGTCGTGCGCCGCGGCGGGTTGCGCCATCAGCAGGTCGAGCGCCGATGCGGCGACGCCGGTGGCGGCGGCCGTCTTCAGAAAGTTGCGGCGCGAACCGGAATGGTCCTGCGGGAATCCGCGATCACAGAGCCTGCACATGTCGTGTCTCCTCGGGTGGACCTGCTCGCCAAGTGTTTGACGAAACGCGTGTTCTGCGCCGGGTTGCCGACATTCGCAACCGTGCAAACCCGGGCGTGTGCGCGCTCGGGCCCCGGCGGGATCAGGCAATGCGCCTGACGCGTGCCTTCACGGCAACTAAGATGCGTTTTCGCGGATCGAGCGCCGAGGAGTGGACGAATGACCAAACGCGCACCTTTGCGGCTCTATGTCCCCGAGCCGACCGGGCGTCCGGGCCGCGAGACGGATTTCTCCTACCTGCACCTGTCGCCCGCCGGTGCCGTGCGCCGGCCACCGGTGGACGTGGCGCCGGCCGACACCGGCGATCTCGCCCATTCGCTGGTGCGCGTGCTCGACGGCGACGGTCGCGCCGTGGGGCCGTGGGCCGAGCCGGTGGACGCTCAATTGCTGCGCCGCGGCCTGCGCGCCATGATGAAGACGCGCATCTTCGACGCCCGCATGCTGAACGCGCAGCGGCAAAAAAAGATTTCGTTCTACATGCAATGCCTCGGCGAGGAGGCCATCGCCACTGCGCACGCCTTCGCACTGGAAAGCGGCGACATGTGCTTTCCGACCTATCGCCAGCAGGGGCTGCTGCTGGCGCGCGACGATGTCTCGATGGTCGACATGATGTGCCAGCTGATGTCCAACCAGCGCGACCCGATGCGCGGACGCCAGCTGCCGGTGATGTACTCGTACAGGCGCGTCGGCTTCTTCAGCATCTCGGGCAACCTGGCGACGCAATTCATCCAAGCGGTCGGCTGGGGCATGGCCTCGGCGATCAAGGGCGACACCAAGATCGCCTCGGCGTGGATTGGCGACGGTGCCACCGCCGAGGCCGATTTCCACACCGCACTGACCTTCGCCCACGTGTACCGCGCACCCGTGATCCTCAACGTCGTCAACAACCAGTGGGCGATCTCGACCTTCCAGACCATCGCCGGCGGCGAGTCCACCACCTTCGCTGGGCGTGGCATCGGTTGCGGCATCGCGTCGCTGCGCGTCGACGGCAACGATTTCCTGGCCGTGCTCGCGGCGTCGCGCTGGGCCGCCGAGCGCGCGCGCAGCAACCTGGGGCCCACGTTGATCGAGTGGATCACCTACCGTGCGGGCGCGCATTCGACCTCCGACGATCCCTCGCGCTATCGCCCGGCTGACGACTGGCAGCATTTCCCGCTCGGCGACCCGATCGCGCGCCTGAAGCAGCACCTGATCACCGTCGGCGCCTGGTCGCAAGCCGAGCACGAGGCCGCGACGCGGGAACTCGAAGCCGAGGTCGTCGCCGCGCAGAAAGAGGCCGAGCGCTACGGCACGCTGCTTGACGGCCACACCCCGCCGCTGGCGTCGATGTTCGAGGACGTCTTCAAGACGATGCCGCCGCACCTGCACGAGCAACTGCGCCAGGCCGGGGGAGCTTGATATGAAGCCCCCACGCTCACTTCGTTCGCTGCCTTGCCGCTGGCACGCCGCACGGCGTTCGCCAGCCACTCGCGAGCGCGCAGGCGCTCGCTCGGTGCGGGCTCACCCCCCCGAGGGGGCGTCAGTGCCCTTCGGGCGGCCGGGCGGGCACTGACATGCCTCAGATGACGATGATCCAGGCGCTGCGCTCGGCGATGGACGTCATGCTCGAGCGCGATCCCGACGTGGTGGTGTTCGGCGAAGACGTGGGTTACTTCGGCGGCGTGTTCCGTTGCACCGAAGGACTGCAGGCCAAGTACGGCACGTCGCGCGTGTTCGACACGCCGATCTCCGAAGGCGGCATCGTCGGCATCGCCGTCGGCATGGCGGCGTACGGGCTGCGGCCGGTGGCCGAGATCCAGTTCGCCGACTACTTCTACCCGGCTTCGGACCAGATCGTCTCGGAAGCCGCACGCCTGCGCTATCGCTCGGTCAACGACTTCAGTGCGTCGCTGACCGTCCGCATGCCGTGCGGCGGCGGCATCTTCGGCGGGCAGACGCACAGCCAGAGCCCGGAGGCGCTGTTCACGCACGTGTGCGGCATCCGCACGGTGTTACCGAGCAACCCGTACGACGCCAAGGGACTGCTGATCGCATCGATCGAGAGCGACGATCCGGTGATCTTTCTGGAGCCCAAGCGCCTGTACAACGGCCCGTTCGACGGCCATCACGACCGGCCGATGGTGCCGTGGTCCAAGCACCCGCTGGGCGATGTGCCCGAGGGTCACTTCACGGTGCCGCTGGAGTCGGCATCGGTCTTTCGCGCCGGCCATGCGGTGACGGTGCTGACCTATGGCACGATGGTCTTCGTCTGCGAGGCGGCCGCGCAGGAGAGCGGCATCGACGCCGAGATCATCGACTTGCGAAGCCTGTGGCCACTGGACCTGCCGACGATCGTCGAGTCGGTCAAGAAGACCGGCCGCTGCGTCATCGTTCATGAGGCCACGCGCACCAGCGGCTTCGGCGCCGAACTGTGCGCGCTGGTGCAGGAACAGTGCTTCTACCATCTGGAGGCGCCGATCGAACGCGTCACCGGCTGGGACACGCCGTATCCGCACGCGCTGGAGTGGGCCTACTTTCCCGGGCCGGCACGTGTTGCCGCAGCGTTGCGGCGCGTCGTGGAGACGTGATGACGATCCGCGTGATCAAGGTCCCCGACATCGGCGAAGGCATCGCCGAAGTCGAGCTCGTCGCGTGGTACGTGAAACCCGGCGACCAGGTGGTCGAGGATCAGGCACTTGCCGACGTGATGACCGACAAGGCCACCGTCGAGGTGCCGTCGTCGGCCACCGGTAGCGTCGTCTCGCTGGGCGGCGCGGTCGGGCAGACGCTCGCCGTCGGCGCCGAGTTGATTCGCATCGAGGTCGCGGGAGGAAACGACGCGCCCGAGGCGGTGACGGCTGCACCGGTCGCGATGGCGGCTGCGCCTGTCGCAGTCGTCGCTTCGGCCACGATGGCGCCACCGCCGTCGCCGCCGGTGCCGGCGAAGGCGGCCACCGCAGCAACGCCGGCCATCAGCGCGCAACCATCCCATTCGATCGCGCCTCAGCCGGCAAGGACGCCCGTTGCGGCACGGCCGAAGAGCGCCGTCGCCACCGACCGCCCGATCGCCTCGCCATCGGTGCGCCGCCGCGCATGGGAGCTCGGTGTCGACTTGAAGACCGTGGCGGCCACCGGGCCCGGCGGACGCGTGACGCACGCCGACGTCGAGGCCCTTGCGGCATCGAATCCTTCAGCCTCGAGTGGCGATGCCGCGGCCGCGGGTTATGCCGAGCGCAGCGGCGAGGAGGCGATCCCGGTCATCGGGCTGCGCCGGCGCATCGCGATGAAGATGCAGGACTCCAAGCGGCGCATCCCGCACTTCGCCTACGTCGAAGAAGTCGACGTCACCGAGGTTGAAGCGCTGCGTGCGCAGCTCAATTCGAAATGGGCCGATCAGCGTCCGCGGCTGACGCTGCTGCCGCTGCTGGCACGGGCCATCGTGCTGGCAGTGCGCGAGCATCCGGTGGTCAATGCGCGTTTCGACGATGAAGCCGGCGTCGTCACCCGCTTTGGCGCCGTGCACCTGGGCGTGGCGACGCAGACGTCCAATGGTCTGATGGTGACGGTGGTGCAGCACGCCGAAGCGCTTGACCTGTGGTCGACGGCGGCCGAAGTGGCGCGCCTGGCCGAGGCCGCGCGCGCCGGGCGCGCCACGCGCTCCGAATTGACCGGCTCGACCATCACGATCAGCAGCTTGGGCGCACTCGGGGGCATCGCGTCAACGCCGGTGATCAACCACCCCGAAGTCGCGATCGTCGGCGTCAACCGCATCGTCGAGCGGCCGGTGATGCGCGGTGCCGCGGTCGTTGCCCGCCAGATGATGAACCTGTCGTCGTCATTCGATCACCGCGTCGTCGACGGCATCGACGCCGCGCGGTTCATCCAGGCGGTGCGCGGTTTTCTCGAAAGCCCGGCGACGATGTTCACCGCGTAGCCGCGGCGAGTCGCGCTCGGACGATGGGTCACCGCGAGATTCGCGGCCCCGCCAGCCACATGACGGAGATCTTCATGGACCAGGAAACCTTCAACCTCAGCATCCGCAAGTTCCTCAAGACCGTGGGCGTGAGTTCGCAGCGCGAAATCGAGCAGGCGGTGGCGAAAGCGATCGCGGCCGGAACGATCACCGGCGCCGAAACGCTCGCGGCAACGATGACACTGCAGGTTGCCGGGCTGCAGCTCAAGGTGCAGTTCGACGGAGAGATTCAACTGCACTGACGCGACCCATCGATCCACCGCCGTCGCGAACGCGCCGCACCTGCCACCCGGCCGCCCGGAGCCCCGATGACCCGATGCCTCTTCACGCTGTGCTTGACCCTGCTGGCTGCACTGGCGCAGGCCCAGACTTTGCGCTGGGCCGGGCGCGGCGACATCGGCACGATGGACCCGCATTCGTTCAACGAGGGGCTCACCGACAACATCGTGGGCCACATCTACGAACAGCTCGCGCGGCTGAACCGACAACAGCGCATCGAGCCGGCGCTGGCCGAAAGCTGGACGGTGGTGAACGACACCACATGGCGCTTCACGATGCGCGCCGGCGTCAGGTTCTCCGACGGCAGCCCGCTCACCGCCGCCGATGCGGTGTTTTCGATCGAGCGCGCGCAACAGGCCAACTCGCAGCAGGCCTACTTTGCACGCCAGCTCGGCAAGCCCACGCTGATCGACGAGCGCACGTTCGAACTCAAGCTGGAGAAGCCTAACCCGCTGCTGATGCAGCACCAGCTCAACGTGCGCATCCTGAGCGCCGCCTGGTGCAGGGCTCACGGCGCGACCCAGGTGCCCAATTTCACCAAGAAGGAGGAAAGTCACTCCACCCGCAACGCGATGGGCACCGGGCCCTTCGTGCTGGAGCGCTTCGAGCCCGGCATCCGCGTCACGCTGGTCAAGAACCCGGCGTGGTGGGACCGCTTCGACGGCAACGTGACGCGCATCGTCTACACGCCGATCGGCAACGACAGCACGCGCATGGCCGCGCTGCTGTCGGGCGACATCGACTTCACCCACGACACGCCGCCGCAGGATCTGACGCGCCTGGCCAACGAAGCTGCGGTCAAGCTGGTGCAGGGGCCCGAGAACCGCGTGCTGTTCTTCGTGATGGACGAATTCCGCGACGAGCTGCTGTACGCCAATGTGAAAGGCAAGAATCCGTTCAAGGACGTGCGCGTGCGCGAAGCCTTTGCCTACGCCATCGACGCCGAAGCGCTGAAGACCGGCACGATGCGCGGCCAATCGGTGACCACGGCCTGCCTGGCCACCGCGGGCATCGGGTGTCTGGCAGGCGAGCTCGAGCAGCGCGCAGCCGCCGACCCTGCGCGCGCGCGCCGCCTGCTGGCCGAGGCCGGCTATCCCGATGGCTTCGAGGTCGGGCTCGACTGTCCCAACGATCGCTACGTCAACGACCAGGCGATCTGTCTCGCGGTGGCCGCGATGCTCGCTCGCGTCAATGTCAAGGTGCGTGTCGACGCGCGGCCGAAGACGATCTTCTTTCAGAAAATCGAGCGCCTGGACACCAGCCTGTACCTGCTCGGCTGGGGCGGCGGCACCACCGACGCGCAGGGCATCCTCGACCCGATCGTGCACACACCCGACCCGCGCACGCAAAAGGGCGGCTACAACTACGGCAAGGTCGGCGACGAGCAGCTCGATTCGCTGATCGATGCCGCCGGCAGCGAGATGAACACGCAACGGCGCGCGCAGCTGATCGCCGACGCGCAGCGCCGAGTGCTGTCGCGCTACTACGTGCTGCCGATCCACCGCCAGATGATCACCTGGGCCGCCCGGCGCAACGTGACGCCGGTGGTAATGCCCGACAACGCGGTGCGGGGGCAGTGGATCACGATCGAGTGACGCCCGCCCGCGGCTCAGTGAACCGACGCGCGCCTCCGTGCAACCCATCACCTGGGGCCGCGTTGGCCGGTCGTTCGTCGGGCGCAGTGAATGCGAGTCTCTTCAGCACAGGGCGTGGCACAGCTGGCGCCGGCCGTTTCGCAGTTGCCAGCGAGCTGGTCGACGCACGAGCGGGTGCAGGTCTACCAGTGCGTGTTCGGCATGCCCGGTGGCGCCGGGGGTGATGCCAAGCCCAATCGGGAGTTCAACGACCTCTGGCTGCGTTTCGTGTCAAACGTGGCGCAGCTGGGTCGACAGAGCCCATCGCAGTCGTTCAATGCGTCGGCGGCGGGCGAGTCGTTTCGCGCCACCGTGCGCGAGTTGGCCGCCCAGGTGAGCCCGCTGGTCGCCCAGGCGTGGGCCACACGCGATCAGTGGCAGGTGATCGATCAGGTGAGCACGCTCGAGTTGGGTGGGGCTGACAACTCGGCTCGTTATCGAACGCTGGCGGAAGCGGGCGGCACGCTCGTCGAGTGGCTTGCCGCGCATGAACACAGCCTTGGCACTGAACACGGCCTGGCGATTGCCGCCGAGGCGTACCTCGCGACCGGCCGTGGGGCCGGGGCCGGCGTGGACGCAGCGGCGCAAGGCAAGGCGCAGAGTCATCGCCTCGACCTGTCGCAGATCGTCAGCAAGTACATCGGCGAGACCGAGAAGAACCTCGCCATGGTGTTCGGGCGCGCGCAGCCCAGCGACGCGGTGTTGCTGTTCGATGAAGCCGATGCGCTGTTTGGCAAGCGCACCGACGTGAAGGATTCGCACGACCGCTACGCGAGCGCGGCAGTGAACGCCTCGCCGCAACCTATCGAGGACCCAGAGCGCACCGCGATGCTGGCGACCAACGGCCACGAGCCCATCGATCCCGACGGACTTAAGCGTCTGCGCGAGCCGGTGCAGCTGCCAACGCCGCCGGCGCCGCCGCGAAGCCGGGGTTGAGCGGATCGCGCTGACGCCCTACTCGGTGGACGACACCCGTGGCATGTCGGCGTAGTTCTCGCTGCCCGCTCCCCACGACGGCTCTGCATCGATGCCGTGAAAGTTCAACTCGATGGTCAGACCGTTGGGATCGTTGACGAACATCTGGAACAGGCGGAACTCGGGCAGATAGCGTTTGTGCGCCTTCAGCCCGATGGCGTCGAAGCGCGCCGCGAAGGCCTCGGGCTGCGTGGCCAGAAACGCGATGTGATCCACCACGCCGGTGTTGTCGGTCGCCGACTGCGGCGTGGTGCCGAGGTAGTAGAGGTTTGCATTCGGAATGCCGTGCGCACCCATGTGGACCTGGACCTTTCCGGCCACTCCGAGCCAGTGACCCGGAAACGGAAAGTCGGGGCGCGGCATTTCCTCGAAGCCGAGCACGTCGCAGTAGAAGCGCCGCGACTGCTCGAGGTCGTTCGCGCGAACGAAATAGTGGTTCAGTTCGGTCAGCGGCATGTCTCAACGAGCGCGAGCGGGGCGAGTGCGTCCTGAGTCTATGACAACAACGTGGCCAGCAGCCCGGCCACGCCCAGCCCCAGCGCCGCCATCGCGTCGCCGGCGATGAGCCCGCCGCCCACCAGCGACACCGTGCTCATGTCGGACGGCAGATCGTCGGGGTCGCCGCCCGCGCGACGCCGTTGGGTGAAGCCCTGCGCCACGCTGGCCACGACACCACCCGCTGCAAACCAGCTCGACGTCGCCAAGCCGAGAAACGTGCCGAACGAGTAGGCGTACGGCGACGGCAGCAGCACCGCGTCGATCACGAAGTCGGCCGCCTGGTTGGCAGCGCGGCGCGAACGCCACTGCCGATAGGCTGCGTGGTTGAAGAGCTTGATGCGGACGGCCTGCACCACGAAACCGAGCCCCACGCCCAACCAGATGGCCGTGCGTTGATACGGCTTGTCGTCAGTGAGGCTGCGCAACGCGCCGACAAACTTGAACGTCATCGCCGAAGCCCACTGCGCGGGTTGCTCCGCGGCCTTCATCTGCGTCTGGTCCAGCATCAACACCGGGTAGGCATTCATGAACAGCTCGGCAAAGCCCACGGTGGCGATCGCACCCACCAGCAGCCCCAGCACCTGAAAGCGGAACTGCAGGCTGCGCGGCGTGCCCAGGCGCCATCCGGTGGAGCGGTCTTGCTGCATGTCGCCGGCCACGCTGGTGGCCACCAGCAGCACGCCACCCGCCACGAGGCCGACAGTCGGGTCCTTGAGGCCGAGGGCCGCCATCAGCACGATGCCCACCACGAAGGCCGACGAGATCGGATTGCTGTCAGTGATGCCCAGCGAGATGCCGTTGACCAGCGTGACGATCGCCGCCAGCACCACCGCAAACACCATGAAGAACGGCGGCTGGTCGAGCAGACCGACGCCGAGCCACACCACCGCCACCGCCCAGCACAACGTCCACACCAGCAGCCGCGTGGTGTTGAAGCGCTGCCAGGCCGGCTGGTCTACGGGCGCGGTGGCCGCGGCGGGCGAACGCCAGCGCGCCACGGCCTCGATGAGGATGCGCCCGATGTCGATGATGGCCGCGCCCATGATCAGGCCGAGGCCGATCAGGAACGTGATCTTGCGAAACGGCGCGCCGTCGTCGAGCCAGCCGATCGACACGAACATGGGGATCAACGCGGTGCCGGTGAGCCCCGCCACCAGCGCGGGAATGCCGATGCGCGCGCCCACGAGCATGCCCGCACCCAAGGTGGAGGTCGAGAGTTCGATCGCGCCGAGCAGCGCCAGCTTGGCCGACGCGACACCACCGACGAGCCCGAGGCCGAAGCCGCTCGCCAAGCGGGCCACCGAGCGGCGCAGCAGCACCGGGTCGGTCAGCGCGCGCAAGATGTTAGCCACCGCCAGGCCCGAGGGGAACGTCAGCTGCAAGCGGTCGACCAGGATCGGCGTGTAGAGCATGCCCACGCCGGCGCCGAACATGCCGATCGCGCCCATGTAGAGCATCAGCTGCCAGGTCGGCAGGCGTGGCAGGCCCAGCCACACCATCGCTTGCAGCAGCACACCCATGCCGGCCATGCCGGCCACCGAGGCGGCGGCCGTTTGCATGTAGTTGGCACCGTGTTTGCCTTCGGCGCCATAGCCGAGCGTGACCACCGACCCGAGGATTCCCGCCAGCACTTGCCCGCCGACGAAGAAGCCGAGCGAGAAGTTCATGTACGACGCAGTGACCCCGCCGAGCGGGCCGAGGACTAACGTGCCGAGCAGCGCCAGCAACACGTAGTAGCGCCAGCTGCCGATCGGCGGCAGCCAGCCCCAGCGATGATTCGCCGGCGTGGTGCCGAAAGCGGGCGTCGCGGCAGGCAGGGCCATCTCGCTACCCTAGCGCATCGCTTGCAGCGTCGGCATCGGCATTTACCAACTTGCAGCGGCATGGCGTGGCGCGATGCGCACGCGCTTGCCTGAGGACACGCTACGCGGGGCTGCGCTCGCCGCGCGCTTTGGCGGCCGCCTCGTAGAACCGCAGCTTGTTCATACCTTCCCGCTTGGCCGCTCGCAGCGCCAGCTGGGCATGCTTCATCAATGAGCGCTCGTCCTGTGCGTCGTGCGGATAGGTGGCGACGCCCACGCAGGCGGTGAGCCGGAACTCATGGCCCTGAATGACCACCGGTTCGCTCACGGCCTCGAGCAGCTTGCGCGCGATCGGCTCGGCGTGCTGGGGCGCGGGCAACTCGTGCGCCAACACCGCGAACTCATCGCCGTCGAGCCGCGCCACCACGTCGCTGGCGCGCAGTTGCTTCTGCAGGCGCTGTGCAAACTGGCGCAGCAAGGCATCGCCGGCGTCGCGACCCAGGCTGTCGTTCATGCGCTGGAAGCGGTCGATGTTGAGCAACAACACCGCGAAGCGGCGCTCGTAGCGCTTGGCAAGCTCGCTGGCCTGGCTCACCAGCTGGCGCAGCGCCGCGCGGTTGGGCAGCCCCGTCAACTCATCGTGAGTGGACAGGTACTGGATGCGCTGCGCAGCCTGTTTGTGCACGGTGATGTCGCGCGCCGTGCCGCGGTAGCCGGTGAACTGCCCGTTGGCGTCGTGGTTCGGGTCGCCGTTGGCGCTGACGTGAACCATGTCGCCCTTGTCGTCGCGATACACAAACTCGAGATCGCGAAACGGCTCGCGGCGCTCCAGCGCGGCACGATGCTCGTCCCAATCGCTGCTGCCGGGCACGAGACCTTGCACCTCCCAGTTGCGCCGGCCGATCAGCGCCGGCGCCATCTCGGCACCGCTGCGCGTGACGCCGCGGCCCTCGAAGCGGACGAAGCGCAACTGCGCGTCCTGCTCCCAATACCAGTCGGACGACAGCGCGGTCAGGCTACGGAAGCGCTTTTCGCTCTCGCCCAACTGCAGCTGGACCTGGGCACGCAGCAGAAACTGACCGATCTGGCCGCCCAGCAGGCGCACGCCTGTGATCAGCACCTCGTCGGGCGGGTGCACCTCGGTGCTGCACATCTCCACCACGCCCAGCACCTGGTTGCCAACGGCCACCGGAAACGCGAGCGCGGTGCGCAGCCCTGCACGCATCGCGATCGGCACGCGGCGCAAGCCCTCGTCCTTGCCGATGTCGGGCACCCACACCGGTGCAGCGTCCAGCCAGGCCTTGCCGACGATGCCGGCGCGGTTGAGGATCGGGCGGCGGCCGCGCGTGAAGCCCAGGTACTCAGCGATGCCGGGCGTGTCGATGCCCCAGGCACCCAGGCACACCAGGCGATCGGCCACCTCGGCATCGCGCGACCACAGGGTGCCACAGGCCCAGCCGAGCGCCTCGCAAAAGGCAGCCACGATCTTGGGCGCTGCTTGCGCGCCGCCGCCCGAGCCCGCGAGCACGGCGGCCAGCCGTTGATCGATGCGCAGCAACAGCTCAAGGGGCGAGTTCGGGGCGGTCATGGGGCTGAATGCGGCTGTACGCCCCCAATCTCGGCACTCGGGTTCAGAAGTTGAACTGTTCTTGCGTCATTGCGTCACGCCCGATAGGGCGTGACCCGCGAAGCCGCTACGGGTTCGCGGCGCGGTATTGCTCCCTCTTGGCACGGTGGGCGGCAACGCGTTGCGCAGCGCCAATCAGCCCGCGCTTCTCGTCGCGCAAGGCGCGCTTGAGGCGATCACGGAGCACGTGGAGTCGGGTTCTGTGTTTGTGTGCGGCGATGGAATTGGCCATGGGTGGGCTTTCGAAAGGTTGTGACATCACAGCGTGTACTCCTCGCGGCCCGTCTTGTCTGTGCGGGTTCTCCGCGTTGCGCAGCCGCTGGCCAGCGCTCGGCCTCGACCGCCGCGCCTACCCCATGGCCGCGACGATGCGCTCGGCCGTCAGCGGCAAGTCGCGCACGCGCACGCCTAGTGCATCGAACAACGCGTTGGCGATTGCCGCCGCGGTGGGCCCGAGCGAAGCCTCGCCCGCGCCAACCGATGGGGCATCCGATGGCACGACGTGCACGTCGACCGCCGGCACTTCGGAGAAACGCAGGATCGGATAGCGCTCCCAGGCGTCGCTGGTGATGCGTTCGCTGTCGAAGCGCACGGCCTCCTTCAGGGTCCAGCTGGTGGCCTGGATCGCGCCGCCCTCGATCTGCGCGCGCACGCCGTCGGGGTTGATCGCGAGGCCCACGTCCACCGCGATCGTGAGGCGCCGCACGCGCAGCTGCGCGCCAGCTTCAACCTCGGCGACCACCGCACACCACGCACCGGTGTTCTTGTAGCGCGCAAAAGCGATTCCGTGGCCGACACCCTCGGCCCGCTTGCGTCCATCCCAGCCGGCGCGATGGGTGGCAAGCTCGAGCACGGCCAACGCGCGCGGGTCGTGCGTGAGGTGACGACGCCGCCAGGCCAGCGGGTCTTCGCCGGATGTGGCGGCGATCTCATCGACAAAACTCTCGGCCGCAAACACGTTGGCGAGCGCGCCGAGCGAGCGCAAGGCCGAGCTGCGCGGCAGTGGCCCGGTGACCTGATGGTTGACCACCTGCCAGGCGGCCAGCCCGTAGCCGGGAATCGCATTGCGTTCGGCGCCGCCGCCCGACGACAGCGGCATGTTGATCGTCGGCGGTTGCGCGAACGCGTGCTCGGTCTGCCAGCTGCCGAGCAGCGCCGGCGTGGCACTGCGCCCCGGGCGCTGGCTGTGCCCCGTACTCCACACTTGATGGCGCCAATGCAGCACCTGGCCGTGCTCGTCGAGGTCGGCTTGCAGCTCCACCACCATCGCCGGGCCGAGCGGTGAACGCGTCAGTTCGTCGGCACGACTCCACAGCACGCGCACCGGCCGGCCCGGCACGCGGTGCGCGAGCCATGCGGCATCGAAGGCCACGTCGTCGGCGCCGTTGTGGCCATAGCAACCGGCGCCTTGCACGTGCTGCACACGCACCGCCTCGGGCTCGATGCCGAATGCAAGTGCCAGGTCGCGGCGCAGGTTGAAGATGCCCTGGCTGTGGGTCCACACGTGCAATCGAATCGGGGCCGAGTGGTCGTCCCAGCGCGCGAGCGCGCACGAAGTGCCGATCGACGCATGCGCGATCCACGGTTTGGTGTAGCGCGCGGTCAGCGTGCGCGCCACGACGCCTTGCCTGGGCTGGCCGTGCTCGCCCACCACGTGCGTCTTGGCCGGCAGCTGCTGCAAGCGCGCGAGCGCGTCGCGCTCGTCGCTCCACGGTGTGGCCACCTGCCAGCAGGCAGCACCAGCCAACAGACCGATGGCATGGTCGGCCTGCGCACTGCTGTCGCACAGCACGCCGAGCAACTGGCCATCGCGGAAAGCGCCGACCAGCCCGGGCGCGGAGCTCACTGCGGCCGTGTCGGCTTGCAGCAATCGCGAATCCACACGCGGCGGGTGCAGCACACGGCCGTGCAGCAAGCCGTCGAAGTTCAGGTCATGGATGTAACTCGGCCGGCCCGCCAGCTTGGCGGGCAGATCAACGCGCGGCAGCGATCGCCCGACGATGCCCGCATCCGGCGCACGCGTGGCCCCGAGCGAACCTCTCGTGTGCTCGCGTGCGTCGACGCAAGCCTGCCGCAGTGCCGCGCCGGCGTCGTGCACCGAGTTGCTGCCCGAGGTCACGCCCTCGTCGGGGCCATGCAGCGTGTCGGCCGCCAGCACCTGCACACGCTCGGGCGCGATGCCCAGTTCGTGAGCCGCGATCTGCGTCAACGCCGTGAGAATGCCCTGGCCGATTTCGACCTTGCCGGTGCGCACCAGCACCGAGCCATCGTCGTTGAACTGCAGCCTCATGGCAGGCTCTGCGCTGCGCGCAGCACCGCGCGCACGATGCGGTTGTGTGCGCCGCAGCGGCACAAATGACCGTCGAGCGCGCTGCGCACGTCGGCCTCGGTGGGTTGTGGCTGGCGTTGCAGCAGCGCCGCTGCACCGACCAGCACGCCCGAGCCGCAGTAGCCACACTGCAGCGCCTGCTCGGCCACAAAGGCATCAGCCAGCGCCGGCGGCAGCCCTTCCACCGTGATGATCGCCTTGCCCTGCACGGCCCACAGCGGCAGGTTGCACGACGCCTGCGACACACCGTCGATCAGCACGTGGCAGGCGCCGCATTCCCCCGCGCCGCAACCGTAGCGCGTGCCCTTGAGGCCGAGCTCGTCACGCAGCACGTCGAGCAGTAGCGTCTTGGGGTCGACCTGCACTGCGTGCTCGGCGCCGTTCACGGTGAAGCGGGTCGTCACCATGGTGCGACGCCATGAAACGCGAATCCCATCTCGAGGCACTCCCTGCAAGGTTCACTGCTCGGAATCTTAGCGGGGGCCCGTTCTCGACGAACTGACACTTCGGGAGCGTGGGCCGAGCGAGCAGGTCACCGCGCGAACCCGAACGTATAGAGCTGTTGCCAAATCTCCAAAGCGTGCTTGTTGCATTTACAGGTTGCGCGCCGAGATCGTGGCGCATTTCACCCATCTCGAGGCACTCGCGCGCTGGCACGTTGTACGCGCCGCGCGCCAACACGCGGTTGCAATGCGGCGTTCGCATTGCGCGCTCAATCCGCCCAAGTCGCGGGCCCCTCGGGCCACGCGGGGTCGACAGAACCAAGGTGGAGGAAGACATGTCCCTCGAACAACGCAGTTCACGTGCGCCCATCGCGCCAACCGCCGGTCGGCGCGCGGCCGGTCCATCGGCCGCCATCGACTGGCGCTACGCCAAGGTCTTGTTCTTGTTCGCGCTCACAGCTTGCGGCGGCAAGGGCGAGGAAGCACCAGGCAGCAGCACCGCACCGGCCCCCGCGCCAACCACCGCGCCGGCACCGTGCACGACGGCACCGGCGCTGTTCACGTCGTCGGTCTGGCCGAGCCTGAACACGAGCTGCACAGGCTGCCACGTGCAAGGCGGCATCGCGGGCGGCACGCGCCTGGTGCTCGCGCCGACTGCCAGCGAGGTCGCCAACTACAACATCGTGCGCGACTTCGCCAAGACTGCGGGCGACCTGCTGCTGTCCAAGACCATCGGCTTGCCGTCGCACGGCGGCGGCAAGCCCTACACCGATGCCAACTCGCAGGCCTACAAGAATCTGCAGCAGCTGATCCCTCAGATGACGGCGCAAGTCTGCACGATCACGGTGACTCCGCCACCCTCGGCGTCGGGTGGCTTCTGGCAAGACGTGGCCTTCGCCGCCGACAGCGCGGTGTTGGCCAAGGCCACGGTGCTGTTCGCTGGCCGCAACCCGACTGCCGACGAGATGGCCGCCGTCAGCTCGGGCGGGGCCAACGCACTGCGCCAGGCAATTCGCGGCACCATGCAAGGGCCGGTGTTCGAGCGCTGGCTCGACGATGTGGGCGACACCCACTTCCTGAGCCCCGGCGTGCCGGTGCACGGCAACACGGGCTACAACGCGACCGACTGGCCCAGCGCCGGCGCAGTGCTTGGTGCCGCCAACGTGACCCAGGTCGACAGCGCAACGCTCAATCGCTTCGACGCTGCGGCGCGCCGCGAAGGCATCGAGCTGATGAAGTTCATCGTGCGCGGCGACCGGCCGTACTCCGAGATCGTCACCGCCAACTACACCGTGGTGAACGGCATCCTGGCGCAGTATCTCGGCGCCACCGTGCAAGGCGGCTTCACCAATCCGGCCGATGACACCGAATGGCGCCAGGGCACGCTGCCGAGCCAGCGCCTGGGCGGCATGCGCGAGCACGCGGGCGTGTTGTCGAGCCATCCGTGGTTGTCGCGCTTTCCCACCACCGACACCAATCGCAACCGGCACCGCGTGAACGTGATGTTCAAGCAGTTCCTCGGCACCGACATCACGATGATGGCGGTGCGGCCGCTGGACGACGGCGGCACGAAGTTCCGCGTGCCCACTGTCGAGAATCCGGCTTGCGCGGTGTGCCACGACACGGTCGACCCGATCGCCGCGGGGTTCCAGAACTGGAACGAGGTCAACCGCTACCTGCCGTTTCGCACCAGCGCCGGCGTCGACCACGCGCTGCCGTCCACCTATCGTTCGGGCAGCTATCCGAAGGACGCGAACAACCAGGCCTACTACCGCAGCGGCGACAACTGGTTCCGCGACGAGAAGGAGCCTGGCTACGGCAGCACGCCGATGCCCGGCGGCGTCACCGGCAACAAAACTGCGCTGCAGTGGCTGGGCATGCAGGTGGCTGCCGACTCGCGCTTCGCAATCGGTGCCGTGCACTTCTGGTACGAGGGCCTGTTCGGCCGCGAACCCCAAACCATGCCGCTGGACGCGACAGCGCCGCAGTACGCTGGCCAGTCGGCGGCTTACGTGGCGCAGAACGACGAGTTGCAAACGATTGCCGCGCGCTTCAAGAGCGACCAGGGCCACGGCGCCTACAACGTCAAAGACCTGCTGGTCGATCTGATGACAAGCCGCTGGGGCCGCGCCGAGCGCGTGGCCAACGCCAGCGCGGCGCGCGCGATCGAGCTGCGCGACGTCGGCAGCGTCACGCTGCTGCCGCCCTCGCAGCTGCAGCGCAAGCTGCAGGGCCTGGTGGGGGACGGCTGGACCGAGTTCAACAACCCCTACGCCGGCTGGGCGCTGAACTACGGCGATTTCGACGGCGTGGCGCGCGTCAACCGCGCGCAGTCGACCACGATGATGCAGACGGTGACGATCGACCGGCTGGTCGCGGTGCGCAGCTGCACTTTCGCCAAGGCCGACTTCGACAAACCCGCGGCGAGCCGCCTGCTGTTCACGCAGGCGAACCTGAGCGACACGCCGGCCACGGCCGCTGGGTTGAGTGCCATCACCGCCAACGTGCGCTACCTGCACAACTGGCTGTGGAAGGAAGACGTACCCGACACCGACACCGAGGTGCAGCGCACGCTCAAGCTCTTCACCGACACCTGGGCCGACCGCGCCACCGCGCCAGCACGGCCGGTGAACTGCACCTACAGCAACGGCAACGACCCCAACTACACGGGCCGCGCCTGGGCCGCGGTGCTCGCCTACATGCTGGGCGACGTGAAGTTCCTGTACGAATGAGCCACCGGGAGGAGACATCATGCAACGCAGAGATTTCCTGAAGCTGGCCCGCAGTGCCGGCGTGGTGATCGCGCCCTGGGCGCTGATCCCCGAGGCGCAGGCGCAGAGCTACACCGGCCGCATCTTGATCAACATCCACGCCGACGGCGGGCTCGACCAGAGCTCGTGGACCGATCCGCGCGACGCCGACCCCACGATCAACAGCTATGCCGCCGCCGGCACGCCGGCGGGCGTGGCCGGCAACATCCGCTTCGCGCCGATGGGCAGCAACGCGGCCTTCTTCAACGCGCATGTCAGCAAGATCCTCGTGATCAACGGCGTGCACAGCGAGACCAACGGCCACGACGAAGGCACCCGCGCGCACGCCACCGGGCGGCTCGACCTGGGCTACCCCAACGTGGCGGAGCTGTTCGCGGCCACCTACGGGCGCGGCATGCCGATGGCCTGGCTCAACAGCGGGGGCTTTCGCATCAGCGCCGGTCTGGTGGCGCCCACGCCGGTGCCCGACGCCAACGCCTGGCGCGCGCTGGCGCAGCCCAACGCCGCGTCGACCACCAACGACTTCATGAAGCAGGCCGACCTCACGCGCACGCAGGCCGTGCGCGCCGAACGCATGAAGGCGCTGCAGGCGCGCGGCGATCTGGTGCCGCGCTCGAACGTCACGGCACAGGAGTTCATCAACGCTGCCGATTCGCGGGCGCTGCTGCAGCGGGTGGCCGCGGTGACGCCGACGACCTTCGACTCGTTCACGCAGGCCAACATCGCGCTGATCGCTGCGCAGGCGGGGCTGGCCTCGACGATTCAGCTCGCCAGCGGCGGCTTCGACACCCACACCAACCACGACGCGGGGATGGCCACTGCGCTGCCGAGGCTGACCAACCTGGTGGACTACCTGTGGCAGAAGAGCGCCGACCTCGGCCTCGCTAACCGCCTGTTCGTGCGCATCTATTCGGAGTTCGGCCGCACAGCGCTGAACACCGGCAACGGCAAAGACCACTGGGAGGTGGGCAGTCAGGTGCTGATGGAGGCCAACGCGCCGTGGGGCAACCGCGTGGTCGGCGCCAGCGGCCCGAAGCACGAGGCGCGCAAGATCAATCCGTCCACCGGCGCGATCGACGCCACCGCGGGCGTGGTGATCAAGCCGCGCCACATCCACGCGGCGCTGCGCAAGTACCTCGGCATCGAGACCACGGATCCGCGCTTCAACCTCAAGGTGCCGGCGGCAGAGACGTTCGACTTCTTCAATGCGGCGCTGAGCACCGGCTACCCTGGTGTGTGATCCTCGTCGGCTCCGCGTCACAACGCTGCCTCGCATGCCACTTCTGTTCGCTCACGCGCCCGCGGCGCCAGCCAACCTGCAGCTGCAGGAAACCTGCATCGCACGACAACGCGACCGCGTGCCCTTCAAGGTCGAGCCGATCGGCCTGCAGGCTGGCGCGGGCGCGAGAGCGGGCGGAAGAGTGGGCACGGGTGGCGTAGGGGCCTGGGATCACAGCGGCCGCACACAATGGCGGCATGAACCGCAGCCCTTCTGAATCATCATCCAGCGGCCGTTTGCGCGTCGAACGCCGGCACCTCGGCGACGGCACACGCATCGAGCTGATCCTCGACCGGCCCCACAAACGCAATGCGTTGAGCCGCCCGTTGTTGCGTGCCGCCACGGCCGCTGTGCACGAGGCCAGCGCACAGCCTGACCTGCGTGCGCTGGTGCTGCGCGGCACCGGCCCGGTCTTCTGCGCTGGGGCTGACATCTCCGACATGCGCCAACTGAAAACACCCGACGAGGCCACGGCGTTCATTCGCGAGGTGCATGGGCTGTGCCAGGCGCTGCGCGACGTGCCGGTGCCGACGATTGCGTTGATCCAAGGTGCTGCGCTCGGCGGCGGCTTGGAGGCGGCAGCCGCGTGCGACCTGCGCATCGGCACCGTCGACAGCCGCTACGGTATGCCCGAAGTGCGCGTGGGCCTGCCCTCGGTGATCGAGGCCGCGCTGCTGCCGCGTTTGATCGGCTGGGGCCGCGCCGCTGACCTGGTGCTGTGCGGCCACACCATCGCGGCGGGCGAGGCGCTGAACTGGGGCCTGCTGAATGCGGTGGTCGAGACGGGCGCGCTCGACGACGCGCTGCGGGCCAAGCTGGCAGAACTGCAACGCTGCGACCCGTTGGCCGTGCGCAAGCAAAAAGAACTGATGCGGGTGTGGGAGCGCGGCGATCTGGCGGCATCGATCGACCACAGCATCGCCGTCTTCGGCAGCGTGTTCGACAACGGGCCCCCGCGGGCGCTGGCCCTGCGCTAGACGCGTTGCGCGCCTCGCGGCATCGGGTGCCGCCAGACCGCGGCGCTATTTGACCTGCTGGCGCACCGAGGTCGGGCGGAAGTCTTCGGTCAGGTGGTACACGAGCGAGGGCACCATCTCCTCACGGGGATTGGCGCTGTTGCGCATCGAGCCGCTCACGCCCAGATCGGCCGACACGTTGATGTGGCCGAGCTGCCTGCGCGCCCACGCCGAGCTGCTCCACACGCTGGCGCCGCTGCGCGTCTCCACCAGCTTGCTGGCGATGTCGCCCCTGACCTCCACGCGCACGCCGCCCTCGAGCTTGGTGACGTCGGCGACCTTGATGTCGGTCTTGGGCTCGGAGTAAGTCAGGCTGCCGACGAAGATCGCGTCCACGCCGTACTTCTCGCCGATCTTGCGCAGCGCCTGCGCGTCGAGCTGCCGGCTGCCCACTTGCGCCAACAGCGATTCGGGCGATCCCAGCTCGACGATGCGCGTGCCCGGCTGCGCGGCGTGGATGTGCGCCTCGAACTCGCGCGTGGTCTGGTCGTTGATGGCGGGGTTGGAATTGGAGGCGAACTGAACGAGACCCAACGTGCCGTAGCCCTGCAGTTCCATGCGCGGCGGCACCTGAACCTCCACCGTGTGGGAGCAGCCCCACAGCACGGCAAGCGACAGCAGCAGCGTCAAGACGAACCCGGCGGACTTGCGCATCACGACCCCTTGTGGGATGGCCACGGTCGCATTCTTGTGCTGCACCCATGGGCGCGCTCACGCTCGCTACCGGGACCCACACGGATTCGTGAAATCCGGCGCTAACTGCCCAGCGCCGCCGCACTTGCTGCCACGCCGCGCAACGGCCAATGGCGCCGCCAATCACCCCGACGCAGCGGCCGCTGCGAAGCCCGGACGCGCTCGCGCAGCAGTGTCGCATGGGGTTGCGCTTCGGTGCGCCTGATAAACGAGTTAGACAAATTGGCGGCGCCGCGGCATTCGGGTAAGCACGGGGTTGGCACGAAGTGACTAGCGCTGTGGCGGTGACCACCGGGAGTGAGGCGTGACGTGGGTCGTCCCTCGCGTTCGGGGGGTTCTCACTGCATTCCATCCGGCCCAGACTCGCTCGTAACACTTTGTTGCGGCACCGCCGCCGACACCCATGGACGACCTGGTGCCTCGCATCCGCATCCTTCCCGCCGTATTCGCTGCGGCGCTTGCACTGATCGGCTGCGGGGGCGGCGGCGACGAGGCCCCAATGGCCACGGCGCGGGTGCACCCCAACACAGTCTTTGCGCCGAGCCGGGGAGTTCCGGCCGATGCGTCAGTCAAGGGCATGTGGTCCTCGGTCTACAACTGGCCGCTGATCGCCGTGCACGCCGTGCTGCTGCCCGATGGGCGCGTGCTGACCTACGGCAGCAAGGGCGACGGCACACAGGGCGGCAGCTTCATCTACGACGTGTGGGACAGCAGCGGTGCGCCGGACGCGGGTCACCTCACCTTGCCCAACGGCACCGGCACCGATCTGTTCTGCAGCTCCCAGGTCGTGCTGCCCCCGGCTTCGCCGACTTCGGGCGCGGGCGTGTTCATCGCCGGCGGCGACGTCTGGAACACCACCACCAGCAGCACAACGAACTCGGCCAACAACAACAGCAACGTCTTCAACGGCAGCGACAACTCGCTGGCACGCGGCGCCAACATGAATCGCGCTCGCTGGTACTCCAGTTCGATCACGCTGGTCAACGGCGAGACCTACATCCAGGGCGGCTCGGGCGGCACCGACTTTCCCGAAATCCGTGGCCTCAACGGCACGTTCCGCGTGTTGACGAGCGCTGGCACCGGCGCGTTCGATTTCATGTACCCGCGCAACTTCGTGGCGCCGGACGGCAGGGTGTTCGGCTTCGACAGCAACGGCAAGATGTACTACGTCGTGCCCACTGGCAACGGCGCCGTGACGCAGGTCGGGCAGCTCGCCGCGCCGACTGGCAACGATGCCAGCGCGGCCATGTTCCGACCCGGCCGCATCCTGCAGTTCGGTGGTTCGAGTGCGGGCGCGCAGGTGATCGACATCACCGGCAGCACGCCGGTCGTGACAGCGACGAATTCCCTGTCGTCGCAGCGCCGCCTCGTCAACGCCACTGTGCTGGCCAACGGCAATGTGCTGGCCACTGGCGGCAGCGCGGTCTGGAACCAGCTCACCGGCGTGAACAACATCGCCGAGATGTGGAACCCGCAGACCGGCCAGTGGACGCAGGGCGCCGAGGGCACCAACGCGCGCCTGTACCACGGCAACGCACTGCTGCTGCCCGACGCCAGCGTGCTGGTGGCCGGGGGTGGCGCGTCGCAGGCGATCGCCGGCCCATCCGGACCGCTGAACAACCTGAACGCCGAGATCTACTACCCGCCGTACCTCTTCACGTCATCCGGCACCGCGGCGCCACGGCCCAGCATCGTGGCCGCGCCCGACTGGGTGGACATTGGCAAGACGATCACCGTGGACACCGCGGGCGCGTCCAGTATCAGCCGCGTCACGCTGGTCAAGACCGGTTCGACCACGCACAGCTTCAACATGGAGCAGCGCTTCATGGACCTGACCTTCAGCGGCAGCGGTGCCCGACTGGCAGTCCAAGTGCCGACGCGCGGCGCCGACGCGCCGCCGGGCTTCTACATGATGTTCGTGTTCAACGAAGCCGGTGTCCCCTCGGTCGCGAAGATCGTGAGGCTCGGCATCGCGGCCAATCCGAACCCGGCCGTGACACCGACATTGGCGACCCCGGCCGCGCGCACGGGAACCGTCAGCGTCGCCGACAGCCTGGCGCTTGCCGCGAGCGACCCCAACGGTGACACGCTGACCTACAGCGCCACCACGCTGCCGCCCGGGTTGACGATCGACAGCGCCAGCGGGGTGATCAGCGGCACGCCGACCCTGGCCGGCAGCTACAACATCGTCGTGTCGGCCAGCGACGGCATCAACGCCGCCAGCACCAGCTTCGTCTGGACGATCAACAACGAGGTGCCGCTGGTCCTGAGCGCCCTGGCCATGCCGGCGCCAGCGCCAGTGAACGGCGACGCGGTGTTCTCGGCCACGGCGACCGGATTGAATCCGCGCTACAGGTGGAACTTCGGCGATGGCAGCGCCGAGACGGCTTGGTCGTCGTCGGGCAGCGCCACCCATGCGTACGCGCGCGGCGGCGTCTTCAACGTGACGCTGACCGTGATGGACGACTACGGCGCGGTGCAAAGCCGCAGCTTCCTGCAGCAGATCTACCTGCCAGCCACCTCCACGCAGCCGACCGCGTCCACCAACCTGCTGGTCGAAAGCCCGGCCAGCGGCAATCCGCGCCTGTGGGTGGTCAACCAGGACAACGACTCGGTGAGTGCCTTCGACACCGTCACCCTCGCGCGGCTCGGCGAGGTGAACGTGGGCCTCGCGCCGCGCTCGATGGCACGCGCGCCCAATGGTTTGTTGTGGGTGGTGAACAAGCGCGGCAGTTCGATCAGCGTCATCAACCCGGGCACGCGCACCGTGGTGGCCACCATCGCGCTGCCACGCGGCTCGCAGCCCTTTGGTGTCGCGATGTCGCCGGTGGCCGGCCTGGCCTTCGTTACGCTCGAGGCGAGCGGACAGCTGCTCGAGCTCGACGCGTCCAGCTACGCCGTGCTGGGCAGCGCGGCCGTCGGCCCCAATCCGCGTCACCTGTCGATCACTGCCGACGGCACCAGCGCGTACGTCTCGCGCTTCGTGACGCCACCGCTGCCCGGTGAGGGCACGGCGACGGTGCAATCGCCCGCCACGGCCGGTGGCGAGGTCGTCGTCGTCGACACCGCGAGCATGGCCGTCACGCGTACCGTGGTGCTCCAACACAGCGACCAGCCGGACACTGAGACAACGGGCAGCGGGATCCCCAACTACCTGGGCGCAGCCGCGATCTCGCCCGACGGCACGCAGGCATGGGTGCCCTCCAAGCAGGACAACATCAAGCGTGGAACATTGCGCAACGGCCTCGGGCTGAACTTCCAGAACACCGTGCGCGCGATCAGCTCGCGCATCGTGATGGCCAGCGGCACCGAAGACCTGGCGATGCGCATCGACCATGACAACTCGAGCGTGGCCAGCGCCGCCATGTACGACAAGCTCGGCGCCTATCTGTTCGTGGCGTTGGAGACCAGCCGCGAGGTGGCCGTGATCGATGCCTACGGCGGCCGCCAGGTGCTGCGCTTCGACGTAGGTCGCGCGCCTCAGGGGCTGGCGCTGTCGCCGGACGGCCGCACGCTGTACGTCAATCAGTTCATGGACCGCAGCGTCGGCGTGTTCGACTTGCAGCCGCTGCTCGACCAGGGACTGATGAGCGTGCCGCTGGTGGCCAACCTGGGCGCCGTCACCACCGAGAAGCTCGCGGCCAACGTGCTGCTCGGCAAGCAGCACTTCTACGATGCCCGCGACACCCGTCTCGCGCGCGACCGCTACATCAGCTGCGCCTCGTGCCACAACGATGGCGGCCACGATGGCCGCGTCTGGGATCTCACCGGCTTCGGAGAAGGCCTGCGCAATACCATCAGCCTGCGCGGACGGGCGGGTGCCGAGGGCTTCCTGCACTGGAGCAACAACTTCGACGAAGTGCAGGATTTCGAAGGGCAGATCCGCAACCTGTCGGGCGGCAGCGGCCTGATGGCCGACAGCGCGTTCTTTGCCGGCACTCGCAGCCAGCCGCTGGGTGATCGCAAGGCCGGCCTGTCCATCGATCTCGATGCGCTGGCAGCATACGTCGTGTCGCTGAACAGCTTCGATCCGAGTCCGTTGCGGCCGGGCGCCACGCAGCTGTCCGCAGCAGCGACTGCCGGCCGCGCGCTGTTCACGAGCCAGAACTGCGCCTCCTGCCATGGCGGCACCGACTTCACGCTGAGCGGAGCCAACACGCTGTCGAACATCGGCACGCTCAAACCGAGCAGCGGCCAGCGGCTGGGGGCGCCGCTCACCGGCATCGACATCCCGACGCTGCGCGACGTCTGGGCCACTGCACCTTACTTGCACGACGGCTCCGCGCCAACGTTGGAAGCCGCGGTGAAGGCACACAACACCGTGAGCCTCTCCGATACCGACATCGCGACGCTCGCCGCCTACTTGCGTGAAATCGGCTCCGACGAAGGTCCCGCACCGTCGCCGCTCGGCACCGGCCTGACGGGCAGCTACTACAACAACACCTCGCTGAGCGGCACGGCGGTACTGTCGCGCACCGAGGCGATCGACTTCGACTGGGGCAGCGGCTCGCCCGGGCCCGGCGTGACCAAGGACAACTTCTCGGTGCGCTGGACCGGCACCGTCGCGGCCGCCTCAAGTGGGAGCTATCGCTTCCAGACGGTGTCCGACGACGGCGTGCGCGTCTGGATCAACGGCACGCAGGTCATCAACAACTGGAGCAACCATGCCGCCACCACCAACACCAGCGCAGCGATCAACCTGGTGGCCGGACAGAAATACACGATCAAGGTCGAGTACTACGAGAAGGGCGGCAACGCCGTCATGCGGCTGCGCTGGTTGAAGCCCGGCGCGGGCAGCTACGTGACGGTGCCGTTGGCGAACCTGTACCCGTGATGACGCGGCGCCCGGCGCGGTGCTCGCCGCTCAGGTGGCCACGGGCTCACAGTAGCGCGCGCCACCACAGCTGCAGCCCTCGTTGCCGCTGCGCCGTATCGCGCCACCACCACAGCCCGGCGCCCAACTGCTGCTGCGCATCGACGTCGAGTTGCAGGCTGCCGTTCAAGCCCGAAATGGGTCCCGGGGCAAAGCGCTGCGAGGTGGGCAACGCCTCGCCGTGCGAGGCCACGATCGCCATGTGCACAACTTGCATCCGCACCAGCAACCCCACGCTGCCCAGCGTGACATCGCCACCGGCCGGGTAGCCCAGCGGCATGCGGTCGTGCGTGTAGCCCTGCTTGTACACGCTGCTGGTGTAGGTGACGCCCAGGGGCGGGTGGCTGTTGTAGGCATGCGAGGCGGCCAGATCGTTCCATTCGACAAAGCCGCGCACCTCGGCGTTGTCCACCGAGAAATGTGTCTCCAGCCCCGCCTGGACGATGTAGCCGGCAGGCAGATAGCCCTGCTCGTCCTCGCCGATCAACTGGCCGTAGAAGGCGTTTCCTTGTTCCGCGCCAAGTTGCAAGCGCCAGTCGAAGCCGCCGAGCTGGTTGCCTGGTTGGTTTTCGACCGTGATGCCGTATCGTCCCGCGTTGTCAAAGCCAAGCAGGCCGCGCGCCAGTGTTTTGAGATCTTCTTCGCGCCCGCGCCCGCCCCATTCCATCGTGCGCGACACGCCCAGCTGCAAGATGTCGAACGGCTGGATCTGCAGCCGCATGCCGATCAGTTCAGGCCGCTCGGGCTGGTCGTGGCCGGCGAGCCGCCCGAAGAAGACGTCGGCCATCCATGGCCCCATCCAACTCAGCCAGGGGCTGGCGCTGGCCTCGGGCAGCGGGCGCCGCCAGCCGACGGCCGCCAACGGCGCTGCGGCGCCGTCGAGGATCAGGCTGCCTGTCCAACCCGGGCCCCAATTGCGGCGTTGCACCGAGGCGTACCACTCGCCCCCTTCCTGACGCCAGGCCAGCTGGCTGCCGTCGAAGTTCCAGCGGCGAGCCGGGAGCTGCTGAAACGGCGGGGCCGAACGCGTCAACTGCACTCTGGCCGCGCCCGCGCCCAGGCGCACCAAGAACTCGGGTTGGTCGACCACGGTGATCAACCCTTGCACGCCGCTGTCGCCACGCACCACCGGGCTGATGATCCAGGGCGTGTCGACGCTCGGGCCCGAACCCCCGGCGACCGTGATGCCGTCGGGCGGCGAGATCACTGCGAGCTCGGTGCCGCGCCCGGCCTGCGGTGCAACGCGCGGCTCGTTGGGTTGGTCCGTGATCGGCGGCTCAGCCGATCCGTCGGCCTCGGCACGGGACATGCCAGCCATAACCAACGAAACGATGGTGACCGCGCAAGCGAGGACGCGGCTGGGCGATGCCATCACTCAGCCTAGTGCTTTTGCCCTCCGGAATCGATCCCTAATCGGAATGCGGCAGGACAAATCGAGCGAGTTCCTGCAGGTGCGCCACCGGCACATGGGCCCTTGAGCAAGCCGGGAGGTCTTGACGGTGCGCCGGACCGCCACCACGCCGGATGCAGACCGATGGCGTGGATGCGCCAGATGTGCCGACCGGCGGCGAGCGTGTCGGCGCGGTGATCCGCTGGGGCCTGGTGCCCCAGACTGGCGAGCAGTAGGCTCGCACCAAGAATCCACGTGAGCCTTGTCATCAACACGTCTTGTCGATGGCATAGGAACAACGCGCCGCCCACAAGGGTCGGCGAACGGCTGATCGCACGCGCGCCGTCGAGAAACGTCAGCGAGAGGCCGATGCCAGTTGCATCGCCTGGCCCGGAGGGATGGCGTAGGCAGCGAGCAGCTGCACCCCGCCCAGGGTGACCCCCATGGCCGTGGCGAGGGAGACAATGCGTGCCATCAACGAAGTCTTCATCGGGCTCTCCTGCAGCGCCTCGGCGCGGGGTTGATGGCGTGCACTGTCGGCCGGCACGCCTCCTTCAGTCTTGAAGGGCCCTGAAACTCGCCTTAAACGTTCTGGCGGCGACGGATTCGACTGTCTGGAAGATTTGCGCGGTGTCGCGCCGCGGTCGGCATCCGCGCGGTCCGTCCCGCACCGTCTTCAGGTCATTCGGTCGCGCACATACTGCGTGCCTGCGCCACCGCCCGAGATCCCCTCATGGACGCCTCGTCCCCGTACACGCCACCGAAGATCTGGTCCTGGAACAAAGAAACCGGCGGCCGCTTCGCGAACATCAACCGTCCGATCGCGGGCCCGACGCACGACCACTCGCTGCCGGTGGGCCGCCACCCGCTGCAGCTGTATTCGCTGGCCACGCCCAACGGCGTCAAGGTCACGGTGCTGCTCGAAGAACTGCTCGAGCTCGGCCATCACGGCGCGGAGTACGACGCCTGGCTCATCCGCATCAACAGCGGCGAGCAGTTCGGCAGCGGCTTCGTCGCGGTGAACCCCAACTCCACGATTCCCGCCCTGCTAGACCGCAGCGGACCGCAGCCGGTGCGGGTGTTCGAGTCCGGCGCAATCCTGTTGTATCT
>JBIODO010000002.1:0-40242 GCA_044445225.1 Burkholderiales bacterium | reverse complement strand
TCCATCACCGGCTTGGAGGCCAGGGCCCCGAGATCGCCCAGGCCCAGGATCGCCGTGCCGTTGGAGATCACGGCCACGAGGTTGCCCTTGGAGGTGTAGTCGTAGGCCGCGTCCGGATCGGCGGCGATGGCCAGCACCGGCACGGCCACGCCCGGCGAATAGGCCAGCGACAGGTCGCGCTGGTTCGACAGCGGCTTGGTCGGCGCGATCGAGATCTTGCCGCGCACCGGCTGGCGGTGGTAGTCGAGCGCGGCCTCGCGCAGCGCCTGCTCGGCGGGGCTCAGCTTCTTCTCGCGACCTGCTTGCTCGGCCATGACAGTCTCCTTGGCATCGGGGCGAGCAGGTTACTGCTGAACGGCGCGGCTGGCGATCCGCACCAACCGTGGGCGGGGCGGGGCCGCGCAAACTGACGACCTCCCAGCAGCGACTCTCGCGCTGCGTGTGAGCCCGCCGTTCAGTACCGCACCAGGACTCGATAGGTGAGCGTCGCCGTGCCGCCCGCCGGCACGTTGACCCGCCACTGCGCGGTGCCCGCCGCAACCTTCGCGTGCGACTGCGATTCCTCCAGCATGGTCCAGTCGCCGGGCACCGGCTCGCGCACGGTGACGCTCATCGCGTCGCTCTTGGCGTTGCGCAGCACGATTTCGTAGGCGCTCTCGAACACGTAGCTGGCCTTGTTGGTGGCCTCGCGACGGCGGAAGTCCGTTTGTTTCTTGTCGGCCGTCACGTCGAAGGCGTCGCCCAGGTGGAGGCGCACCTTCTCGTTTTTGGGCGTGTGGTCGATGCGATCCTCGCCGACGAACTGCGCATTGCCCCCGCTGTCGCGCTTGTAGACCCGCACCACGCCCTTGGGCAGGGGTTGACCCAGGTGCGAGCTGTCGCGGTTGTCGAATTCGACGTAGACAGCGGTCTTCATCTTCTGCCCGATGTCACCGACAGAGCTGCGGTAGTAGTAGTCGCTGCCATTGAGCAGCAACTCTTTGCGCACCGGCACGGCCGTGGCGCCGAGCAGTGCCACCTGCTTGGTCTGGTTGTCTGCGAGCGTGGTCGGACGACCAAGCGTGTACAGGTGGTATTCGAACAGCGACTCTTGCGCCATGGCGCTCGGCGCCGCCACCGACTGGGCCTTCATCTCCACCGCGCTGGCACGGCGCATCTGGTCTCGCACGCGGTTGACGTCGCCGGCCACCAACTGCAGCTTGGCGTTCGGGTACGCGGTTCCGCTTCGATTGGTCAGCGTGACCCAGCCGTTCAGATCGAGCGCGCTGTCGTCGGCATTCAACTCGGCGACGTAGTCGGCCTGCCACGACAGGCCGCCGGTCAGGTAGGACAGTTCCAGCGTTTGTGGTCCGGGCCGCTTGTTCTGCAACTCGGTGACCAGGGTTGGCCGGTCCCGCAGATTGTCCGGCACGCCGTCGAACACGATGCGCCCCGGTACGCCAGTCTCGACGCGATCGCCCATCTTGAGTACGACGCCGCTGCTGGCGCCGAGCACTTGCGCCGTTTCGACGATTTCAGCGCCTGTGGTGGGATGGATCCTGACCACGCGCACGGTGCGCCCCACGTACTTTTCCAGCAGCTTCGCAGGGGTGAGCAAATCGAAGTCGAAATTCTGCTCCAACAGGGCGAACGAGCCTGGATGCGACAGGCTGCGCAACTGAGCGGTCTCGGGCCGCATCCGGCCGCTGACGTCTCGCAGCGCCAGGCGGTTCGCGCCGTTGTCGAGCAAGACCTTGCGTGCGTCTTTGACCAGCGCGAGGTCCTCGTTGTAGATGGTCACGGCGACCGATTGCTGGTCGTCGAGGGTGCTCCGTCGCTCCGTCGCCCTCTCGGCCGGTGGGCTGTCGGCGGTTTGCTGCGCGCAGGCGCTGGCGACATAGGCCAAGAGCGCAAACGCTGCACCGGCGATGGGGGACTTGGCTGACAGTGACATGGGTTTCTCCGGATTTGACGGTGCGATGGGACCTCACACGCGTTGAACGGGACAGCAGCGAAGTCGGGGTTAACGCCCCGCTGCGTATTTGCCGCACGTCTGCACACTTGCGCTTCTGGCGGACGCGCACTGAAGCACTTCTCATCGTTTGCAGCAGCGCTGATTTGCGTCAACTCCACGAGACCGGCGCTGTCTCAAGATACCCAGAGCGACGGCCATCGTCGGCGCCTTGGTAGCGGTCTGGCAGACGAACGAGATTCGAGATACTGCCGGGCCCCGACCTGAGGTGACGGCGATCGCCAGTCATTGATGCGCGAGTGCACACCTCACAAGAAAGCAGAGCTTGCGCCGAAAAGAGTTGATCGATACAGCAGCAGGCCACGTTCGCCACAGCGCGCGGCGCCCACCTCGAGCGGCGCGGCGACACGGTGGCGTGAACCGCCTTCGATCGGGCCAATGATGCTCGCGGCCTCGTGTGGCTCGTCAAGGGTTGTTCAAGTGAGCTGCCGCGAGAGTTTCTCGCATTGAATCTGTGCCCGCGGGGTTCCACATGAGTTGGGCAGCGATGATCCCAACTCATATGCCGAAGATCCACCTTCGCGCCGCTGCACTGGCCCTGGCCCTGGCCTTGGGCGAGCATGGCGTTGCCCAGGCGCAGGAGGCACCTGCAGCTCTGCCCTCGTTCGCTGAACTTGAAGCTGCCGGCGCGACCATCGGCGAGATACGCGTTGTCAGCGAGGACATCTTCGACACCACCGATCCCGAGGAAGACCTTCTGCTGTTCAGATGGCTCAACGCGCTGCACATCAAAACGCGCCCCAGCGTGATCAAAGACGCGCTGCTGTTCAAGTCCGGGGACGCCCTGTCGGTGCGTGTGATCGAAGAGACCGAGCGCCTCCTTCTGCGCAACCCGAACCTCTACGAGGTCCAATTCCGACCGATCGCCTACCACGACGGCGTGGTCGACATCGAAGTCATGACGCGCGACACGTGGTCGCTGGAACTCGGCATCCGCGCGAGTCGTTCAGGCGGCGCGAACTCGAGCGGAATCCGGATTACCGAAAGCAACTTGTTCGGCACCGGCACGGTCATCGGCATCGGTCATTCCAACGACGTCGATCGCTCCGGCAATCAGTTCCAGATCTCCAATGACCGTGCCTTCGGCACCTGGACGTCGGTCAGCTACAGCCACGCCCGGAACAGCGACGGCGGCAGCGATGCGGCGGCCATCGTCCGGCCTTTCTACGCCTTGGACACGCGGTGGGCCGCCGGCGTCAACGCATCGAAGTACGACCGCATCGATTCCATCTACAACGCTGGCAACGTGGTGAGCCAATACCGTCACAGCCAGAGTCTGGCCGAGGTCTTTGGCGGCTGGTCGGCCGGCTTGGTGGATGGCTGGGTGCAGCGCTACTCGCTCGGTTTGAGTTCCCAGGACGATGCCTACGCAACGGAACCTGGCCTGGTCCCGCCAAGCCAGCTGCCAACCGCCCAAAAGCTGGTGGGTCCGTTCGTCCGCTTCGAACTCGTCGAGGACCGTTTCGACAAGCGGTTGAACCGCAACCTGATCGGGCGGCCGGAATTCTTCGAGCTGGGCTTCCATTCGATGGTGCAACTGGGGTGGGCCGCCACGGGTCTGGGATCGAGCCAGGATGCGTTGCTCTACTCGGGCGTGGTCAGTCGCGGCTTCGAACCGGCGCCTGAACAGACGCTGATGGCCTCGGCGAACATCTCGGGGCAGTTCACCAACGGCCAGGTGCAGCGCCAGCAGGCGGGCGCCGCGACCCAGTACTACCTGCCCCAGGGCAAGCGCTGGCTGTTCTTCGCCTCTGCCGCAGCCGACTTGCTGACGCACCCGGACGTCAACCAGACCCTGCTGCTGGGGGGTGACAACGGGTTGCGCGGCTACCCGTTGCGCTACCAGAGCGGGACGCGGCGCGCGCTGTTCACGGCGGAGGAGCGGGCCTACACGGACATCTACCTGTGGCGCCTGTTCCGCATCGGTGGCGCAGCGTTCTTGGACAGTGGTCGCGCCTGGGGCGGCGACAACGTCAACACTGGCAACCCCGGCTGGCTCAGCGACGTGGGCTTCGGCCTGCGATTCGTCGCCTCGCGCTCCGCGAGCGGCAGCGTCGTGCACGTCGATGTCGCCTTCCCGCTGAATGCCACAGCCGACATCGCGAAGGTGCAGTTGCTCGTCAAGGTCAAGACGAGCTTCTGAGGTTCGCCAACTCAATGCGCCAAGGGTACGACGTCGACATCGGTCGGCGGAGTCAGCCTCAGGCCGTGATCTCTCGCGCGGCGATCGCGTAGCGGAAGGTGTCGGGCGACAATTCGTCGAAGCGGCCGTTGGCGTTCTCGCCCTGCGGGTACATCAGGAATGGCAGCGTGCCGTTGCCGGAGCGGCCCGGCAGCCTGACGTCGTGCGCGGTGTTGTAGGCGACCCAGTTGCCTTCCCAACTGCCGAACAAACCCTTGACCACCGGCGTGGCCACCGGGTGCGCTGGGTCCTTGATCCACTCCGGTGTCTCCTGGCGCATCACCTTGAGTGCGTCGCCTGGGTCCGTCGCGACCCAGCCGTATTGGCGCAGGAATACCTCGGCCCGGCAGTGCTGGGCGCCCTTGAGGTTGGCCGAATTGGCACCAAGCTCGCGATAGCCGAAAGCCGATGGCGCGACCCGCAGGCCGTAGACGTCACGCGCTGGAATGCCCAGCGAGCGACTCATGCCGACGAAGATCGCATTCAGGTCGGCGCACTTGCCGCCAAGGTTGCCGGTTTCCAGCATGCTCTTGATATCGCCGATGCCGCAGCCGCGCACCGTGGGTTCGCGGTGCGCGTTGGTGACCACCCAGTCGTACAACGCCTGCGCTTTCTCGACGTCGCTGTTGGCGCCGCGGGTGGCCTCGAGCGCGGTCTTGCGCACGACGCCGTCGGTGGGCAGCAACTCGGTAGGCGCGAGATTGGCGCGCAACAGCGCCGGGTCTTCGTTCACGGTGCCGGCTCGGTTCCACTCGACCGCTCGGCCGCGCGTTTGCACGCGGCTCGTCAGCTGCAGCGTCGGCGCACCCGCCGAGGGTGAAAATTCGGCGTAGAGCATGCGTACACCGCGCGCGGGATCGGACGCGATCTGCACCGTCGCCGCGTTGCCGCTCCAGTTGTTGTCGATCGGATGCTGATACTCGGTGTTCACATCGGGCAGCGGCAGCCACACGCGCGTGGTGCCGCTCGCCTCTGGCACGTTGACCGTTGTGATGACCTCGAAACTGCGCCAGGCGCCCACCTCGGGCGCGAAGCGCCGCTCCTGCGCAGCGACATGCCGCGGCAGCGCGGCGATCGCAATGGCCGCGCAACCCATCTGCATCGCCTGGCGACGCGTCGAACCAGCATTCATGACCGTGCTCCTTGCAGCATCGCGAAATTCTGATTCAGGGTCAGCTTGCCCGCAATGGCGGTAACCCATCGCCCCACCTAGGAATTGAGCCCTCGCCGCGCACAGGTGCGAAAGCCGGCATGGACGTCATTGCGGCCGGGTTCGAAGAAGTTGCGGTAGCGGGTGTGCTTGATGCGGGGATGCGTCGCGAACGAGCCGCCGCGCAGCACCTGCCGCGTATGGAACCACGGGGCCGAGTAGTCGCGATACGGGTGAGCAGCGAAGCCGGGGTACGGGGCAAACGCGCTTGCCGTCCACTCCCAGACCTGACCCCACTCGAAAGCGCCGCCCAGCCGCTCGGCGGCGCACTCCCACTCCGCTTCGCTCGGCAGACGGCGTCCGGCCCACGCGCAATAGGCTTGCGCCTCGAAGCACGACAGGTTCATCGCGGCGAGTCCCGCCTCGACGTCGAGCCACTGGCCGAACGATTGGCGCTGCCAGACCGAGCCGGTCGTGCGCAGATAGCGGGGTGCCTGCAGTCCCTGACTTTGCAGCCAAGCCCAACCGGGCTCGCTCCAAAATTGGCGCCGTCGATAGCCGCCGGCTTCCACGAAGCGCAAGTAGCTGCCCCAGGTGACGGGCGCCGTATCGACGCCAAAGCCGCCCAGCGACACCTCGTGGCGGGCCAGCTCGTTGTCGAACGCAAAGCCCTCGCGCGGTGCGCCCAGCGTGTGCACGCACGCGGCGACGTCGGCTTGCACCGTCGCGCCGTGAGGCCTCGGCGACCAGCCGGCCAGTGCGATGCCCAGGTGCTGCGCCATGTAGATCGACGCCTCGTGGTGCATGTCTTCGTGGAACAGGCAGAGCCTGAAGAAGTACAGCGCGTCGTCGCCGTCGCTGCCATCACGCAGCAGGGCCAATGACTCCTGCAGGCCGGCCGCGAGGCCGTCGCGCAGCGCGGTGGCCGTCGGCAGCGGCAGCCGCCAGCGATCGGTGTGCCCGACGCGGCCCGAGTCGAACAGCGCATCGTCGCCGGCGCGACGCGGCGCGGGCCGGGGTGCATCGGGGTCGGCCGCTGTCCCGCGGTGGCGCTGCGGGTTGCGGCTCAACCACCAGTCCTGGAACCACCCGACGTGCCCGAGTTCCCACAGCGGCGGGTTCAACTGGGGCGAATACGGAACGATGAAGTCGTTCGAGCGCAGCGCCTGCTCATAGGCATCGAAGGCGCTAAGCGTGCAGCGACGCGTGTCGGACAACGCTGCGGACAACGCCGCCGCGTCGGCGCAGCGCGCGGACGTGGCGGCGGACGACCCGTTCAACATGGTTCGGTTATAACGCGCGCGTGCGACAGCGTCCTTCCGTGGGCATCGTCACGCCGGCCAGCAGGGCGTCGAACAACGGCAACTGGCAAACCGCGTGGCGATGGTCGCGTCTGCTGAGCGGACACTACAAGACGACATTGCTCGACCAGTGGCATGGCGAGGCGTTCGACGTCTTGGTGGCGCTTCATGCGCGCCGCTCGGCCGCCTCGATCGCCGCCTGGCATCGCGCGACGCACGGCCCGCTGGTGGTGACGATGACCGGGACCGATTTGTACCGCGATATCGACCGCGACGCATCAGCGCAAACTTCGCTCGCCCTTGCCGACCATCTGATCGTCTTGCAGGAATTGGGCTGCCGGCGCCTGCCGCCGGGGTTGAGGAGCCGGTGCACGGTGTGCTTTCAGTCGTGCGGCATTCGCAAGCCACTCACCAAAACGGCCAGGCATCTGCGTGCCGTGATGGTCGGCCATCTGCGTGGAGAAAAGTCGCCTCAAACCTATTTCGAGGCGGCGCGCTTGCTGAGTGCGCGCGACGACATCCTGCTGGACCACATCGGCGCACCGCTCGACCCCGCACTGGCCGAGCAAGCGCGCGCGTTGCAGCAGGCAAACATCCACTATCGATGGCTCGGCGAGCTCGATCACGACACCACGCGCCGCCACATCCAGCTTGCCCATGTGCTGGTGCATGCCAGCCAGATGGAGGGCGGCGCCCACGTGATCGCCGAGGCCGTGCGCAGCGGCACACCGGTGATCGCCTCGCGCATCGACGGCAACGTCGGCATGCTGGGCAGCGACTACGTCGGCTACTTCGAATGGAACGACGCCGCTGCGCTGGCGGCTTTGCTGCTGCGGGCGCGCGACGACGCCGCCGTGCTTCACGCCTTGACCGAGCAGTGCCGGTTGCGCGCGCCGTTGTTCGACCCGCAGCGCGAGCGCTCGACCTTGCTGCGGCTGCTGAGCGACTTGATCGCGCACCGGCACGCCGCGGCTGCGGCGACGCCGTCTTCTTCGAGCTGAGCGACGCGGCGAGGGTCTTCGCGTTCCGCATTGAACCTTTTTCGGCGTGGCGGGATTCACCGATGGGCGCTGGTCTTGGACTGGAGGGCACCCGCGATGAACATCACGCGCAAGAGACTCCTGGAATCGACGGCGGCTGGCACTGTGGTGCTGCTCGTCCAGGCCTGCGGGGGCGGCGGCACGAGCGGCTACGGCAACCCGATGCCCGCGTCCGGCTGCGGGTCGTCGGGCGCGGAGATTTCCAGCAACCATGGTCACGTGCTGACCGTTCCGACGGCCGACCTCAGCTCGACGGCTGCCAAGACCTACAGCATCATGGGCGCGGCCACGCACGACCACACGGTGACGCTCTCGCCAGCGCAACTGGCGCAACTCAAGGCGGGCCAGAGCGTCACGGTGACGTCGACCGTGACCAACGCACCTTCGTTCGGATCGCATTCGCACGACGTGACGATCAACTGCATGTGACGACGTTGCGACGGCTGGTCAGAAGGCGTACGAGGCGCTCAGCACCAGCACGCCGTGCACGCGGTCATAGGCGATCGGATAGACGCCGCTGCTGCGGCTGCCGCTGGTCAGCGCGAGTTCGAAGTCCCAGGCGGCGCACGTCATCGCGAGCCCCGCGGCTGCATCAAGGCTCCAGCGCTCGGCAGCGCCCGTCGTGCCGCCCACCGGCCTCAACCCGCCGACGTGAGCGGTCGCCCGTGTGAGACGTGTAAGCGGCCAGCCGGCGTTGAGTTCGCCGTAGAGCGTGCGCGCGCCGCTGCCGAAGTAGTCGGGTGCGTAGTGCAGGCGCAGGTTCCAGCGCTCGCCATGGACGCCGGTGAACCACTCGAGGTAATCGAACTGCGAATCGGCCCCGAAGTGGGCCACCGTGCCCCCGGCCTCCCAGCCCAGGTGCTGCGCCAGCGTTCCGGTCAGCCCCAGATAGCCAATGAACTGCAGCTGGCGCCCGCTGGGTTGGAGCGACACGCCGACGATCGAGCCGCCGGCGTACCAGCTGCCGGCAGCGTCGTACGCAACGCCGACACGAAACGTCGGCCGGTCATCGCTGAGCGAGACGCCTCGGTAGCGGTAGTCCGACAGCAGCGCGGCGCTGCCCCCCGTCTGCGCGATGGCGCCATGACACGCGACCCACAATGCGGCACCGAGCGCGGCACGCAGGCCAGGCGCCAGCACGTCAGCGGTGAACGATGGATGGCGCGGCGCGCGTCACGGTGCGGTCGCAAGCTGCATCACCCACGACGCGAGCCAGTGTGGCACAGGCATCGATTTCTCCATCGACAAACGACACCACGCTGCCTGCCGAGAGCGGCGAGTCGCGCGGCGGCAGCCGTTCGCGCAACAGCGCGAACAGCCCCGCTACATGGGCCGCGGCATACGACGAGCCCGACACCAGATCCCAGCGGCCGCCGGGCAGCGTGGTCGGCACATCGCGCCCGGGCGCCAGCAGGGCGCGGCCGCCCGCCGGCGGAGGATCGGCCGCGTCGGCCACCGCGATCACGCCGGCATGCGAGGCCGGAAACCCGCCGTCGGGCAACTCGCGGTCGACGGCGCCCACGACCGTGATGTGGCGCGCGAGCGCGGCGTCGATCAACTGGGCCAGCAGTCGGTCGTCAGGGCCGCTCAGGCTGAGGTTGATGACGCCCGCCGCGTGCTCGATCGCGTGGTGCAGCGCCATCGCGAGGGTAAGGCTGGTGCACAGCGTGGCCTGGTCGGGCTCTTCCCAGCAGGCGCGCAACGCGAGCAGTCGAACGTTGGGGGCCACGCCGGCGATGCCGATGCCGTTGTCCGCGCGGGCGGCGATGATGCCGGCCACCGCGGTGCCGTGCTGCTCCGGGGCATCGCGGCGCCCGTCGACGAAGTTTTGCTTCAGTGCAATCTGTCCGACCAGGTCAGGGTGCTGGTCGTCGACGCCGCTGTCGATGACCGCGACGCGCACGTCGCGCCCGGTGGCCACCGTGTGCAGCTCGGACAGATGCCAAGCCTGGGCGGCCGGTTGCAGCGAGTACAGCGGATCGTTGTGACCGCGCGTTCGATAGACGTTCATCACCTGCGCCCACGCGACTCGCGGGTCGCGCGACAGCGCCTGCGCCACCAGTTCGGGCGTTTGTGCCGCCGGCACATCCATCGCGTAGCAGTCGACGCCCAGCAGCGGCATCGGCCAGTCGGTGACCAGCGTCAGGCCGTGTTCGCGCGCCAGCGCGGCGGCGACGCGGCGCCGCGCCGCGTGCGCGGCACCATCGCCATAACCTCCCGAATAAGCGCTCTCGGGTCGATAGTGGTCGGGCGGCAGGCGCAACAGCAGCAGCACCTGGTGGCCCACGACGACCGGTGGCGCGGCCGGCTCGTCGGGCGCCGCGCAGGCCAGCGGCGGCATGGCCGCAGCCAGCGACAGCAGCCAACCGGCCAGCACCGCCTTCATGGCACGGCCCCACCATCGAGCGCTTCGACCAGCAACACCACACGCTCTCCGCGCAGCCGTGTGACGGCGGCCTTCACTCGGTCGGCCGGCACCGCCAGCAGATAGGCATCGGTGGTGGTCGGGCCATAAACCAGCCGTGCCTGGCTGTCGCGCAGCACGCGGCGCATATCCTGTTCGGCGGCGTCGGGACGAAAGCGCACGATCAGGTTGCCGCCGCCCGCGGCAGCGGGCGCCGTTGCGCGCGCGCCGAGCGCCCGGTAGCGTGGCTCGGGCGACGGTGCAACGAGCAGCAGCGAAAGGCCCAACACCGCCACCACCGCACATTGCCCGAGCACGGCCCAGCGCATCCACGCGGGGCCCTGCCGCCAACTGCGCAGCAGCCGCGTCGCGGCACCGCGCGGCTGCGCAGGCGCTGCGCGCTCGACGATGCGCTGGCGCAGCAGCGCCAGGTCGCGCTCGACGTCGCCCGGCACGTCGGCACAGTCGTCGGCGAGGTGCAGCCTGCGCTCCCACGCCAGCTCGGCCTGGCAGCGCGCGCACTCTGCGAGGTGGGCATCGACACTGGCGCGCTCCTCGGCGCCAAGGCTGGCGCCGACGTACCAGGGCAGCAAGGCCTGCACCCGCTGGTGCACGTCACCGAACTGAACCACCCGCCCGCTCACAGCCAATCCTCCAACCGGCCGGCCAGCACGGTCTTCAAGCGCCGCCGCGCGTGGAACATGCGTGTCTTCACGGTGTCGACAGGGCAGCCGACGATCTCGCCGATCTCGCGATAGCCGATGCCGTGCAGGTAGGTGAGGGCCACGACGGCGCGCTGCTCGGCCGACAGCGTGTCCAGGGCACGCGCCAGCAGCGCGCGCAACTGCGATTGCGCCAGCCGTTGCTCCGGGCCAGCCTCGTCGGGCGCGCAATCGTCGGGCTGATCGTCTTGCACCGGTTCGTCCCAGCGACTCAGCGCCTTGATCGCCTTGCGGTAGGCGATCGCGAAGATCCAGGTCGAGACCTTGCAGCTGCAGTTGTAGGTGCCCGCGCGGCTCCACACCACCAGCATGGTGTCGTTGAGCAGTTCGCCGACGAGGCCGGGCCGCCGGGTCACGCGCTCCAGAAAGCGCGTGAGTCGCGGATGGTAGGTGCGATAGAGCTGCTCGAATGCCCGCAGTTCGCCATCGGCGATGCGGCTGACCAGGCGCGCCTCGGCAAGTTCGGCCAGCGGCAAGCCCACGCGCTGCGTCGAGGCGGCATCGCGGGGCTGGCGCAGCATGGGTGGCTCGGGTTGCGGAGTGTTCAGATCACTCTACTCCTGGAGATGGTGGGCCACCACGAAAGTCACCGGTCGTCACCGTCGCGCCCGACCGATGCCGGCACCGCCGGCTTCACCGTCGCTTGCGCACCGCTCAGTACCCAGGCGCGCTGGCTCGGCGCGAAACGGGGCGCCAACAGGCCGTCGTTGATCTCGCGCGTCACCGCGAAGCGATTGAACGACGTCGCCGGCAGGAACAGTCGCGAGTTGTCGGCAAATCCGTCCGATGGCGTGTCGACGTCACCCTCGAGCGCCGAGACGACGCCGTCGCCATTGCTGTCGACGCGCTTGACCTGCGCCGCGTAGGCGTCATACAGCCGCTGCGGAAATGGCACGCCGGGCTCGAAGGATTTGACGCGCTGATAGACGTCGAGGTAGATCTCGTGCGCCAGCCCGCTCGGGATGAAGCGCATGCGGAATTCGCGCTGCGCATCGACGTCGGCGTCGAACTTGTCGGGGTCGCGAGGGCCACTGGCCATCAACACGCCCTGCGTGTTCGGGTCATCTCCGTAGGTCACCGGATTGTTCTTGACCCCGGCCGGGCCCGACCCCGGCACGATCGACGCCAGCGCGCCGACGTGGCCGGCCTCGAAGGTGCCTGGCAGGCCGCCGGTGAACGGCAATTCATAGGTCGGATGGACCCAGTTGGTCGTGTAGTTGAATTCCCAGTAGGCGTGGCAGTCGCTTTGCTGCAGGCAGTTGTAGGCGCCCATGCTGAGCTGGATCGGCACCACGTTGGTCTGCCGGCTCGGGAACTGGTCGGCGGCGCTGGGCAGGTGCACGTCGAGCCCATCCATCGTGAAGACGCGGCCCGGCACGTTGTGCCCGTTGCCCATCGACTTCAAGGCGGCCGCGTCGTCGGCCGTGATGGTGCCGAACGCCGGCCTGCCACCTTCCGCGGGCGTGGCCACCGGCGCGACGCGAAGGTCGTGGATCATCCAGCCTTCGTACCAGCCGCTCTCGTTGTTGATGACGAACAGCCCCGAGATGTCGGTGAAGATGTCGATGAAGGCGCGAACGTCGTTGGGGTCGGTCGGCAGTCCCGGCTTCGGTTCGACCACCTGGCGCACCGCGCCGATGGTGGGCAGGCCGCAGTCGAAGCCGGTGGCGGTCAGTTGCGCTTGGTCGTTGACGCCCTGGAACAGCTTGGTGAACGGATTCGGTTCGAAGCCTTTGCTGTCCAGCAGATAGTACTGAAAGAGTTGGCTCGGTTGGTCGGCCTCGGCGTAGGCCTGAGTCGGCAGCGCCGAGTGCGGGCGTTGAGCCAGCCCCTCCAGCCGTTCGCGCAGCGTGTCGGGCAGGTGCCGAACGTCGCCACGCTGCTCGACGGCCTCGCCGTCTGCCCTGGCGTGCGGGTTCGCGTGGCAGGGCGGTGATGGTTGATTCGACGCTGCGGCCGCCTCGACGCTCCACAAGCCCAGGCCGCAAACGGCGGCCAGGCACGCGCCTGCGACTCGGGTGCGCGGCGGGCGTGAGGTGGTCGAGGACGGCGCAACGTGCATAGTGATCTCCCTGAGGTTGAAGCAGCGATCCGAGCGGTCATGTCGCTCGGACCGGTTGATTCCCTTGAAGAGACAACCGGTTCAATGCCGTCGCGCCAGCTCGCGCACAGGCTGAGAGAACGCCAACAGGCTTAAGCCGCGACCATCGTTTCGTAGGCTGCATTGCCGCCGATGAGAATGCCGATGATCAGCGCGTGCCCGATGGCCGCCACGACCATGCCTCGCAGCCACGAGCGCCAGCGGGCACCGGTGTAGAACTGCGACGCGGCCCAGCCGAAGTAGACGTACCAGACGGCCCAGAAAGCGGAGTTCTGCCAGAACGTGGGCGCCGAGGTCGAGCTCAGCAGCGCGACCGGCACGATCACGGTGATCACGACGGCTCGCATGCCCAGCGTGTAGGCGACCAAGACCATGTGTTCGGGCAGCGTCAGGCGCGCATCGCTGAACAGCAGCGCGCACGCGATGCCCAGCAGCGGCAACTGCACCAGCAGCACCCAGTTGAAGTGCTGCTGCAGCACGGTGGCCGGGGCGGTCGATACCTCCTGCGACAGCACCTGGAAGCCCGACAGGTTCAGTGCCAGTGCGGCCAGCCCCACCAGCACGGCCAGCGTCGCGAATGGCCCGTAATACCGCCGCCGCCGGCCCTCGACATACTCGCGCGCAATGCCGCCGGGCCGCGTCAGCAGGGCCCATGCGAAGACCAGCGGCCCGCGCTCGACGTTCGTGAACGTATGCAGCAGGTCGCGCCTCATGTCGGCGAAGGACAGGCGGGCGGTGTCCGTGCGTTGGCTGCAGTGGGGGCAAAAGCGCGCCGCAGCGGGAATCGCGAACTCGCAGTTCAGGCATCTGCGCTCGGCCATGGCACAACGATCCTCTCCGAGCCTGCACAATTCGGCTTTAGCGCATTTTGCGTTAGCGCGACCGGGCTGCCCGACGATGTGTCGAGCGCGCGCGAGACGCTCCGCCGGGCGGACAAACACAAGAGACAGCACATGAGTGATATCGAAAAGTCGATCGCGCGAGTGTTGGAGTCATACAAGGCAGCGGTCTACGCGAAGGACGTGGACGCCTTCATGCGCCTGTACAACCCAGACGTGCGGGTTTTCGATGCGTGGGGAGTCTGGTCCTACGAGGGCGCGGACGCGTGGCAGCGAGCGGTTGAAGGTTGGTTCACGTCACTGGGAACCGAAAGAGTGAAGGTGACCTTCGATGCCGTCAAGATTTCCGAGGCACGGGAGTCCGCCGTCGTCAGCGCAGTGGTCACCTATGCGAGCGTCTCCGTCCAGGGCGAACCCCTGCGATCAATGCAGAATCGACTGACGTGGGCGCTCAGAGTCAGCGGGCACGTGCTGAGAATCGCTCACGAGCACACGTCTGCACCGATCGGCTTCGAAGACCAGAAAGCGATCCTGCAACGCTAGCGGCCATTCGCACGGGTCAATGTCGGTCTGCGAACCCGCGCACCTCTAAGATCAGTTGCTCGCCCTCGCCGATGAGGCGCACGGCCGTCCACTCGTCGATCGCCTGCCGCCCGAAAGCCGCCTGCGCGAGTTGGTTTTTCATCTGGGTGGCCAGCGCGTCGCGCCGCGAGGTCCAGCCGGCGATCTTCGCTTGCAGATGATCGTAGACCGCGTCGGTGCTGTCGTCGCCGCTGGCGAGCGCCGTCGTGGCCACGGCCAGCGCGTCCTTGGCGAAGCGGCCGAACGGGGCGTTGAGTTGCTTGTACACCTCGCCCAACCGCAGCAAGGTCGCGCGATGCGCGTGCAGGGTGTGCGGCACCGCTGAGTCGGCGAGCACCTCGATCAGCACGCGGCCATCGTGCACGTACGGGTCCGACAGGCCGAGCAATGACAGCATGGTGGGGCGCAGGTCGGCGTGGTCCGACCACACGTCACCCCGCACGCCCTCGCGGCGCACGCCGGGCCCGACCAGCCCGACCCAGGTGTTGGCGATCTCCCGCTGGATGTCGCCGTGGTTCCAGGCGAACGCCGGGTTGATGCAGGTCTCGCACGTGCTGGCAGGAAAGTCGGTCAGGAAGTAGTTCGCGTCGGCGAACAGCACGAACGTGGCGTTGCGCGCCGGGTCACCGGTGGTGACCATGTGCAGCGCCTTCATGCCCGTCTGATCGGCCATGCGCACCAGCAGACGGTTGGTGGCCTGCGTGTACGGGTTGACCGCCGTCAGCTGCGCAATGCCGCGCTCGAAGCTGCGTGTCAGCGCATCGGTCTGCGCCAGCGCGCCGCTGCCCTTCTTGGCCAGGTAAAACGTGGGGGCGTCGTCGCCGTGCACGGTGAACGCGTTGGCGGCGCCGGCCCCCACGAACTGCGAGGACAACGGGCTCGGAAACTGGTGTTGCACCAGCGTGTCGATGTTGGCGTTGATCTCGCCGACCTCGTTGTCGGCGTAGACGCAGGGCGTGGTCACGCCGTCGCAGTTGGTCTTGTGCACGCCGACGAAGTGGTCGCCTTCATCGACGGCAAACACGAACAGCGTGTTGCTCTTGTCGATGCCCGAGGAGGCGAGGCGCGCGAAAAACGCGGCGAACGCCTGGTCGTACGCGCGCAGCTGGTCGACATAGCCCTGCGACCCCGGGCCGAATGCCACGTGCTGGTTGCCCGCCACGCCGTGGAAGTCATGCGCGTCCGAGATGTACGCATAGGTGACGGGAATGCCGTGCTCCTGCATCGCCGCCACGTAGGCCAGCGACGCCGCGGCCGACATGCCGTCGAAGCCGGGGAAGCCCGCTTGGTTGAACGGATCGACGATCGGGTTGCCCAGCAGATCGCCGAGCGGCACGGTCGCTGGCTGCCCGGTGAGCAGCGGATTGATCGACTGTGCGCCAAACAAGCCCTTGAATCCGGTGTAGCCGCCAGGCTCCTGCGGCAGCATGTCGTCCTGCCCGCTCGCGCACATCGACGATCCCTGCGCGCAATGCACGGCCAGGCCAACGAAGTCGGTTTGCGCCTTCGCGCGTGCCGCGGTGCCTGCGGGTGCGGCCGCCGACGCGATGGCCTCGCTCGCCTGCGGCGACGGGTTGCCGAACACCTTGGTGATGTCGCCGTTCGGGCCGGTGCTGGTGTTCTCCAGCACCACGTTGGCGGTGGCGACCGCGCCCACGTCGCATCCGGCGCGCGTGTACGAGACCCACGGCGCCGGGATGTTGCTGCCGTCCGGGCCGATCATGTTGGGCACGGTCGGCGTGTTGGTCGCCGCGACTGGATCGGTCCAGTAGCCGAAGGAGCTGGGGAAACTGAAGGCACCGGTCGACGACGTGCGCACGTAGCTGTTGGACACCGTTTGTCCGTGGCGGTCGGGGTACAGGCCAGTCAGCGACGACAGGATGCCTCCGGCGGTGTGCGAGATCAGCACCGTGTGGTCGTTGCTCAGCAGCGTCCCGTGGTCGCGGATGAAATCGAGCAGATGGGGCATCTGTTCGAGATCCGATGGCACGCGCGGGTTGTCGCGGCGCAAGTGCGTGTTGTCGAACTGGATGTAGATGACGTGGCGGACGTCACCATGGGCTGCGTTGAGTCGGCAGGTGCCGGTCGGCGCGGCGCAGGCCGCCCCGACCAGGCCCAGTGACAGCGCGAGCGGTCCGGTCAATGTGGCGATTCGCATGATTCTCCTTAGTGGACTGCGGCCGAGTCCGCTCTTGCAAGCGGCTTGACGATCGACGAGCAATATCGGAGCGCGCCGTGACGATTCGATGACGCATGTCTTAATCTGGCCGATCGCAAGCACAACCTGGTTTCCCTTCGCCACGCAATCGCGAAGGACTGACCGATGACGGATATCCACTACATCCACGAAGACGTACCCGGTGGGGTGCCCATCAAGATGTGGACGCGCGGCGTGCCGGTCGAAGACGTTGCCAAGCGCCAGCTGATCAACGCCGCGCGCCTGCCCATCGTCTTCAAGCACATCGCGGCGATGCCCGACGTGCACTTCGGCATCGGCGCCACGGTGGGCTCGGTGATCCCCACGCTCAAGGCCATCATCCCGGCGGCCGTGGGCGTGGACATCGGCTGCGGCATGATGGCCGCGAAGACCACGCTGACCGCCGAGGACCTGCCCGACAACCTGGCGCCGCTGCGTGCGGCGATCGAGCGCGCGGTGCCGCATGGTCGTGCGCCCAAGGGGCGTGACCCGGGCGCCTGGAGCCAGGTGCCCGGTTCGGTGGACAGCGCCTGGGCGCAACTGGAGCCCGACTTCAGCGAGCTCGTCCGCGACTACCCGAAACTGGAGAAGACCAACAACCGCATCCACCTGGGCACGCTCGGCACGGGCAACCACTTCATCGAGGTCTGCCTCGACGAAGCGGGTGCCGTGTGGTTCATGCTGCACTCGGGCTCGCGCGGCGTGGGCAACGCGATCGGCACAATGTTCATCGAGCTGGCCAAGCAAGACGCGCTGCGCCACAACGCGAATCTGCCGGACCGTGACTTGGCCTATTTCGAAGAAGGCAGCCGCTACTTCGGCGACTACGTGCGCGCCGTGAGCTGGGCGCAGAAGTTCGCAGCGCTGAATCGCGAGGTGATGATGCACCGCGTGATCGAAGCCGCCAGAACGGTGATCCGCAAGAGCTTCCAGAGCCACGTCGAGGCGGTGAACTGCCACCACAACTACGTGCAGATGGAGTCGCACTTCGGTGAGGACGTCTACATCACGCGCAAGGGTGCGGTGAGTGCGAAGGCCGGGCAGCTGGGCATCATCCCGGGCAGCATGGGTGCGCGCAGCTACATCGTGCGCGGCAAAGGCAATGCCGAGAGCTTCGACAGCTGCTCCCACGGCGCCGGCCGCGTGATGAGCCGCGGCGAGGCCAGGCGCCGCTTCACGCTGGCCGACCACCGAGCCGCGACCGAAGGCGTCGAATGCCGCAAAGACAAGGACGTGATCGACGAAACGCCCGCGGCCTACAAGGACATCGACGCGGTGATGGACGCGCAGCGCGACCTGGTGGACGTGGTGCACACGCTCAAGCAGGTGGTGTGCGTGAAGGGCTAGGCGTTGGCGGGTTCCTTGCGTTGGCCTACTTCATGCCGGCGCGCACGCTCGTCAGCACCTGATCGATGTCGTCGATACGGATCCAACCCATCCGCGGGTACTCGATGTCGAGGATCACATAGACGGTGAAGGCGACGATCCCGGCGAATCCGAGCTGGTGCACCCAGTCGGAGGCCTTCTCGTGCGCGCCCTGGTAACCGGCCAACAGCGCCGACGCGAGCGCGAACCCGGCCAGCATCACAAAGATGATGATGGGCGGATGCATCTGCGTGGCCATCAGGCGCACCGTGGTGATGTCGAACATTGCGTTGAGCGCTGGCATCACCAGCACGTCGGTTCCGCTGCGGCTCTCGGGCAAACGGGTGGCGGCCACGGCCTGGGCCCAGATGTCGGCCTGCAACGCCTGCGAGCGCGCCAGCTCATGTTGGGCGGCCTGCAGATCCGGCAGCTTGCGGTAGGTGGCGATGCGCGAGTCCAAGTAGTCGCGGAACGTGGCGCGCAGCCGCGGCTGTGCCGACGACGGCAGCAGATCGATGCGCAAGTAGGCCGTGCCGATGGCGTTGGCCTCGTCCACCACCTGAGCGCGCCGCAAGTCGAAGCGCGTGAGGGCGCCGGAGAACGTGAATGCGATCAGCAGCCCCAGCAGCGCGAACACCGCGGTCTCCAGCGAGGCGGCGCTGGCCAGGCCGGCATCGCCGTGGCGGGCGATGGTCTGGCGACAGATGCGCCGCCCGATCGCGAGGAAAACGAGGATGCCAAAGAAGACGATGAAGGCGAGACCGCCGCCGAGGACTGCCGGGTCGACGACTTGAAACATCGGTTGGCGCGAATCATAAGGCCCGCATCGTGGCGCCGCCGCTCGAGCGCCTCGGGCGGCGCGTGCAATACCATCGCAGGGGTTCACATCCGGCTGCCGTCTCGCGCAGCCCGCAAGGAGACACACCATGAGACTGCAAGGCAAGGTGGCCATCGTCACCGGCGCGGCCAGCGGCTTCGGCGCCGAGATCGCTCGCCAGTACGCCAAGGAAGGTGCCAAGGTGGCGCTGGCCGACATCAACGAGGCCGGCGCCAAAGACGTCGCCGGCCCGCTCGGCGCGCAAGCGTTGGCGGTGAAGTGCGACGTCACGCAGCGTGCCGACATCGACGCGCTGGTGGCGGCCACGCTCAAGGCCTTCGGCGGCAAGCTTGACATCGTGGTCAACAACGCCGGCTGGTCGCACAAGAACGGCCCGCTGCTCGACGTCGACGAGGCCACCTTCGACAAGCTCTACGCGATCAACGTCAAGTCGATCTTCCACATGACCCACGCAGTGGTGCCGATCCTGCGCAGGCAGAAGAGCGGCGTCATCCTCAACGTCGGCTCCACCGCCGGCATCCGGCCGCGCCCCGGCCTCACCTGGTACAACAGCAGCAAGGGCGCGGTCAACCTGATGAGCAAGTCGCTGGCGGTCGAGCTTGGCGGCGACAACATCCGCGTCAATGCAATTTGCCCGGTGATGGGTGCCACCGGCCTGCTTGAGCAGTTCATGGGCATGCCCGACTCGCCGGAGAACCGCAAGAAATTCATCGCCACCATCCCGATGGGGCGCCTGTCGACGCCGCTGGACATCGCGCGTGCCGCGGTCTACCTGGCCAGCGACGACGCCGAGTTCATCACCGGCGTGGAGTTTCCGGTCGACGGCGGACGCACGGTGTAGCGTGGCGGGTGCCGCGCGGCAAAGCGCATGTCCCGGCGTGAAGCGGCTGCCTCTGACGTGACGGAGAATCCGGTTGCCGCTCGCCTCGCGCTGAGCGCAAGCTGCCTGCCTTCGTTCACGCCATGAGCGCCGCCGCCCTCTCAAACGACGATCTCGCGCATTGGCGCGGCTGGATCGGCCGCACCGAGCAGCACGGCGATCTGGTGACCGCCGCGGCGCTGAACGGGCTGTCGGCGACACTGGATCGCGATGACCCGCCCGCGGGTTCTGGCAGCGACGCACCGCCGTTGGCGCACTGGCTGTTCTTCGCGCCGCTGTCTCGGCAGTCCACGCTCGGGCTTGACGGCCACCCGCAGCGCGGCGGCTTCCAGCCGCCGATTGATTTGCCGCGCCGCATGTGGGCCGGCGGGCGGCTGCAGTTTCAGCAACCGCTGCAAGTGGGCGATGCGATCACGCGCACCTCGCGCATCTTGCGGGTCGACGCCAAGAGCGGGCGCAGCGGTGCGCTCGCGTTCGTGACGGTGGGCCACGAGATCTCATGCGCACGCGGCGTGGCGATCGCCGAGGAGCACGACATCGTCTATCGCGATGCGCCTCAGCCCGCTGCGGCGGCGCCCACGCCGCAGACGGCGCCGATCGACGAGACCTTCTCGCGCCGCATCGTGCCCGATCCGGTCTTGCTGTTTCGCTACTCTGCGCTCACCTTCAACGGCCACCGCATCCACTACGACCGCAGCTACGTCACCGAGGTCGAGGGCTATCCGGGGTTGATCGTGCACGGCCCGCTGATCGCCACGCTGCTGATGGACCTGCTGCGCCGGCAGCGGCCGCACTCGGTGGTCAAGAGCTTTTCGTTCACCGCCAAGTCGCCGTTGTTCGATCTGCACCCGTTCGACGTCTGCGGGCGATTCGACGGCGAACGCAGCGTGGCACTGTGGGCACGCAACCATCAGGGCGCATTGGCGATGCAGGCCAGTGCCGAACTGACGTGACACCAAAACTCGCATATCGATGAACACCACCCAATCCCACGGCGAACTGCGCGACGCGGTGCGCGCGCTGTGTGCGCAGTTTCCCGATGAATACCACCGCAAAGTCGATGCGCAGCGCGCCTACCCCGAGGCGTTCGTCGATGCGCTCACCAAGGCCGGCTGGATGGCGGCGTTGATCCCGCACGAATACGGCGGCTCGGGGCTGGGCCTCACCGAGGCGTCGGTGATCATGGAGGAGATCAACCGCTCGGGCGGCAACTCCGGCGCCTGCCACGGCCAGATGTACAACATGGGCACGCTGCTGCGCCATGGTTCCGCCGAGCAGAAGCAGCATTACCTGCCCAAGATCGCCAGCGGCGAGCTGCGCCTGCAGTCGATGGGCGTCACCGAGCCGTCCACCGGCACCGACACCACCAAGATCAAGACCACCGCAGTGCGCAGAACGGGCCCGGGTGGCGACCGCTACGTCGTCAATGGCCAGAAGGTGTGGATCTCGCGCATCCAGCACTCCGACCTGATGATCCTGCTGGCGCGCACCACGCCGCTGTCCGAGGTGGCCAAGAAATCCGAAGGGCTGTCGATCTTTCTGGTCGACCTGCACCACGCGATGAAACACGGCATGACCGTGCGGCCGATCGCCAACATGGTCAACCACGAAACCAACGAGCTGTTCTTCGAGGATCTCGAGATCCCGGCCGAGAACCTGATCGGCCGCGAAGGCCAGGGCTTCAAGTACATCCTCGACGGCTTGAACGCCGAGCGCACGCTGATTGCCGCCGAGTGCATCGGCGATGGCCGCTGGTTCATCGACCGAGTCACCGCGTACGTGAAGGACCGTGTCGTGTTCGGCAGGCCGATCGGCCAGAACCAGGGCGTGCAATTCCCGATTGCCGAGGCGCACATCGAAGTCGAGGCCGCCGACTTGATGCGCTACGAAGCGTGCCGCCTGTTCGACGCGCATGAACCCTGCGGCGCGCAGGCCAACATGGCCAAATTCCTGGCGGCCAAGGCGTCGTGGGAGGCTGCCAACGCCTGCATCCAGTTCCACGGCGGCTTCGGCTTCGCGTGCGAATACGACGTCGAACGCAAGTTCCGCGAGACGCGGTTGTACCAGGTGGCGCCGATCTCGACCAACCTGATCCTGAGCTACGTGGCCGAGCACATCCTCGGCTTGCCGCGATCGTTCTGACGTGATGGCCTGACATGCAGCCGCTCAAAGGCATCACTGTCGTCACGCTCGAGCACGCGATCGCCGCGCCGCTGTGCACGCGGCACCTGGCCGATCTGGGCGCGCGCGTCATCAAGGTCGAGCGTCCGGGCGTGGGCGACTTCGCGCGCGCCTACGACGAGCGTGCGAAGGGTCTGGCCTCGCACTTCGTGTGGACCAATCGCTCCAAGGAGAGCCTGACACTCGACGTCAAGCACGAGCAGGCGGGCACCATCCTGCAGGCGCTGCTGGCGCGCGCCGACGTGCTGGTGCAGAACCTCGCGCCGGGGGCGGCGGCGCGCCTGGGCCTTGGCTTCGACAACCTGCACGCGCAGTGGCCGCGCCTGATCGTGTGCGACATCTCCGGTTACGGCGACGACCCGGTGCGCCCCGGACCCTGCCGCGACAAGAAGGCGTACGACCTGCTGATCCAGAGCGAAGCCGGCTTCCTGTCGGTCACCGGCACCCCCGAGCAGCCGGCCAAGGCGGGCTGCTCGATCGCCGACATCGCCGCCGGCATGTACGCCTACAGCGGCATCCTCGCCGCGTTGCTCGAACGCGGCCGCAGCGGCCTGGGCGTGCGGCTGGACGTGTCGATGCTCGAGTCGATGGTCGAGTGGATGAGCTTTCCGCTGTACTACGCCTATGACGGAGCGCCACCGCCGCCGCGCGCCGGCGCGGCGCACGCCACCATCTTTCCGTACGGGCCGTTCGCGGCGGGCGACGGCAAGTCGGTGATGCTCGGCGTGCAGAACGAGCGCGAGTGGCAGGCCTTCTGCGCGAAAGTGCTGCAGCGGCCCGAGCTGGCCGGCGATGCGCGCTTCGACAACAACGCGCGGCGCGTGCAGGCGCGCGACGCGCTGGCCGCGATCATCGACGAGGTGTTCTCCAAGCTCAGCAGCGAGCAGGTGGTGCAGCGCCTGGAACAGGCGCAGATCGCCAACGCGCACGTCAACGGCATGCGCGAGGTGTGGGCGCACCCGCAGCTGGCGGCGCGCCAGCGCTGGACCGAAGTGGCGTCGCCGGTGGGCATGATTCCAGCGCTGCAACCTCCAGCATTGCCCGCGTCGTTCGAGGCCCGCATGGATGCGATTCCTGCGCTCGGCCAGCACACCGACGCGGTGCTCGCAGAGCTCGGATTCGAACCCGCCACGATCGCGCGCTGGCATCGCGACGGTGTGGTGTGACAGCAGGAGCCGCTCACATGGCACACGATTCCCCTGGCGTCGAACTCGCGCGCTTTGCTGCCACCTTGCGCTTCGACGCGATCCCGAGCACGGTGGTCGCGCGCACGCAAGACCTGCTGCTCGACTGGATCGGCTCGGCATTGGCCGGCAAGGGCGCGCGGCCGGTCGAATCGATCGCGCGCTTCATGCTGGCGCAAGGGCCGGCCGATGGCCCGAGCGAGGTGCTGACGCATCGACGGGGCTCGAGCCCGCTGGTGGCGGCGGCCATCAACGCCGCGGCGTCGCACGTGGCCGAGCAGGACGACGTGCACAACGGCTCGGTGTTCCATCCGGCGGCGGTGGTGTTTCCGCCAGCGCTGGCGGTGGCGCAGGCGCTGCAGCGTTCGGGCCGCGAGCTGCTCACGGCGGCGGTGGCCGGCTACGAAGTCGGCATCCGCGTCGGCGAGTTTCTCGGCCGTTCGCACTACAAGGTGTTTCACACCACGGGCACCGCCGGCACGCTGGCCGCCGCCGCCGCGGTGGGCCAGTTGCTGCGGATCACACCCGAGCAGATGACGCATGCGTTCGGCTCGGCGGGCACGCAGTCGGCAGGGCTGTGGGAGTTCCTGCGCGAGGCGGCCGATTCCAAGCAGCTGCACACCGCGCACGCCGCCGCTGCCGGCCTCACGGCGGCCCACCTGGCCGCCGATGGCTTCACCGGCGCGAGCCGCATCCTCGAAGGCGCGCGCGGGATGGCGGCCGGCATGTCGAGCGATGCCGACCCGGCACGATTGACCGATCGGCTCGGCACGCGCTGGGCCACCGCCGAGACGTCGTTCAAGTTCCACGCGTCGTGCCGCCACACGCACCCGGCGGCCGATGCGCTGCTGCGGCTGATGCGCGAGCAGCGCCTGGCTGCCTCCGACATCGCCGGCGTCACCGCGCAGGTGCATCAAGGTGCGATCGACGTGCTGGGGCCGGTGACCGATCCGCAGACGGTGCATCAGTCCAAGTTCTCGATGGGCACGGTGCTCGCGATGGTGGCCCAGCATGGCCGCGCCGGCCTGGCCGAGTTCGACGCGCACTTTCGCGATCCCGCCACGCGGGCGTTCTGCGAGCGCGTGCAGATGGTGCTCGACCCGGAGGTCGACGCCGCGTACCCCGCGCGCTGGATCGGCAAGGTCAGCGTCGCCACGCGCGACGGCCGCCGATTGAGCGCGCGTATCGACGAGCCCAAGGGCGACCCCGGCAATACCCTCACGCGCAGTGAACTCGAGGACAAGGCGGTCCGGCTAGCGGGCTACGGGCGCGCGGCCGGCGAGGACGAGATGCGGGCGCTGGCCACGCGGGTGTGGGCGATTGCCGATGCACCCGCGGTGACTCGCCTGCTGACCTGAGCCGCTGCGCGATCGACCCAATCGCCGAGGCGCCGCGGCTGCGGGTTCGGCCGTAGGTGCCGCGGCAGTGGTCGATGGCACGATGCCCGCCAACCCCACTCGCGTCGCGACCGTGATCGACCACCTCGACCATCTGGTGCTGACCACCATCGATGCAGCGGCGTGCATCGACTTCTACACGCGCGCGCTCGGCATGCGGCTGGAGACCTTTGCCGGCGAGCGCCAGGCGCTGCGCTTCGGCAACCAGAAGATCAACATCCACCGCCGCGGCCATGAATACGAGCCAAAGGCGCACCTGCCGGTGCCCGGCGCGCTCGATCTGTGCTTCATCGCCGACCGGCCGCTCGACCAGGTGATCGAGCGGCTGCGCGCCGAGGGCGTGGCCATCGTCGAAGGGCCGGTGCCGCGCACCGGCGCCACGCACAAGCTGCGTTCGGTCTACGTGCGCGACCCCGACCTGAATCTGATCGAGATTTCCGAACGGATGCCACCCGAAGACACCCGGAGACCGTCCCCATGATGCAACGAATTCGCGCGGCATTCGGCGCAGTGCTGCTCACCGCCGTGCCGCTGCTTGCCGGCGCGCAGGCCTATCCGTCGTGCAACATTACCTTGGTGGTGCCGTTCGCCGCGGGCGGGCCCACCGACGTGGTGGCGCGCACGGTGGGTGCCGCGATGGCAAGGTGGTCGACGTGCCGATGACGTTGCTCGGCCGCAAGGACCTGCCGCCCAGGAACGCGCAGGAGTTGGTGGCCTACGTGAAGGCCAACGCGTCGAAGCTGACGCTGGCGCATGCCGGCCTGGGTGCCGTCTCGCAGCTGTGCGGCATGCTGTTCCAGAAGACGCTCGAAACCGGGCTGACGGCGATTCCTTACCAGCGCACGGCGCCCGCCCTCAACGCGCTGCTCGGTGGACAGGTCGACATCCTGTGCGACCAGACCACGCAGACGCTGCCACACATCAAGGTCGGCACCGTCAAGCTGTATGGCGTGACGACCAAGGAACGCATCAAATCGCTGCCCGCCACGCCCACGCTCGACGAGTCGGGCCTCAAGGGTTTCGAGGTCATGGTCTGGCACGGCATCTACGCGCCCAAGGGCACGCCGGCGGCGGCGATCGACAAGGTGAGTGCCGCGTTGCGCGTGGCATTGAAGGATCCGGCAGTGGCCGCTCGCATGGCCGAGCTCGGCGGCGACATCGTGCCGGAGGCCAAACAGACGCCCGAGGGCCTGCGCAGCTGGCTCAAGCCCGAGATCGAGAAATGGGATGCGCTGATCCGCGCCGCCGGGCAATACGCCGATTGAACGCGCGATTTGCCGCGCACCGTGAAAGGCCAGCGATGCAAGCCGACGAGTTGGAGATCCGCCGCCTGATCGAGTGCTGGGCGGTGTGGCGCGACGCTGGCGACTGGGAGCGTTTTGCCACCGTGTGGCACCCCGACGGCGTGATGATGGCCACCTGGTTCCAGGGCCCGTTCGCCGAGTTCATCCGAGTCACGAAGGAAGGTTGGGCCAGGGGTGTCAGCATCCTGCACTTCCTCGGCGGTTCGGCGATCGAGTTGGCCGGCGATCGCGCGATCGCGCAGACCAAGATGACGATCTCGCAGCGCGGCCCGGTGGACGGCGTGTTGTGCGACGTGGTGTGCACCGGGCGCTTCTACGATTTCGTGCTGCGCCACCAGGGTCAATGGAAGCTGCTGCATCGGCAGCCGATCTACGAGAAGGACCGCATCGACCCGGTCGACCCGTCGGCCACCTTGACACTCGACGCGCAGGCGCTGGCGGCGCTGCCCGAGGGTTACCGACACCTGGCCTACATCCAGCAGCGCATCGGCTACCAGGTCAAGCTCGACATGCCGATGCTCAAGGGCGCGGCGGTCGAGGCGCTGTATCGGCGTGGTGCGGCCTGGTTGGCTGGGGGCGAGCTCCAACGGTGAGGTGCGCCGCGCACCAATTTGCGCTGGCTCACACCTTCACTCACAGACCTGACGCGTTTCGTCACGTGTGGTGTGCGCCCCTCATTCGCGGGGTGCGCCGTTTCTTGTGCGTCGGCTCGTAAGGCGGCAGCGCTTTGCCAACTTCTTGACGCAATTGCCGCGAGGGGCTCAGCGAAGATGGCTTGGCCTCGAGCAGTGCAGGCGTGTGAGCCTGTGCGGCGCGCGGCGATGGACATCACCACCGAACCTCTGCCATGCCATTGACCTTGCCAACGCCGCGTTCGCGTGCACCTGCCGGTTTGCCGGCAGCCGTGGCCATGGCTGAGCGCGGCCAATGGTTCCGACGCGACGAAGCCATCATGGGCACCGCGATCCACGTGGAGTTGTGGAGCGAAGACCCTGCGCTGGCCGGGCGCGCGATCGATGCGGTGATGGCGGAGATGCACCGCATCGACCGCTTGATGAGCCCGTTCAAGGCCGAGTCGGAGCTGTCGCTGGTCAACCGTGAAGCGGCCCGGCGCGCGGTGCCGATCGGCGCCGAGATGTTCGGCCTGATCGAGCGCTCGCTGGCGTTCTCGCGGCTGTCCGACGGCGCGTTCGACATCACCTATGCCGGCGTCGGCCATCTGTACGACTACCGCCAAGGAATTGCGCCCGACGCGGCCGCGCTGCAGCGGGCCCGCCAAACCGTGGGCTGGCAGCAGCTGATGCTCGACGCCAAGGCACGCACGATCCGTTTTGCGCGTGACGGCATGCGCATCGACCTCGGCGGCTTCGCCAAGGGCCACGTGGTCGACAACAGCATCGCGATCCTCAAGCGCTTGGGCATTGGTCATGCGGCGGTGGCCGCGGGTGGCGACAGCCATGTGATGGGCGATCGTCGCGGCCGCCCGTGGTCGATCGCGATCCGCGATCCGCGCGACCAGAAGCGCGTGGTGGCGGTGCTGCCTCTGCAGGACACCTCGATTTCGACTTCGGGCGACTACGAGCGCTATTTCGAGCGCGACGGCGTGCGCCACCACCACCTGATCGACCCCAAGACGGGGACGTCGCCCAGTGCGCTGCACAGCGTGACGATCCTCGCCGCCGACGGACTGACCAGCGAAGCCCTGTCGAAGTGCGTGTTCGTGATGGGCCTTGCGCGTGGCATGCGGCTGGTCGAGTCCCAGCCGGGCGTCGACGCTGTCGTCGTCGATGCCACCGGGACCTTGCATTTCTCCTCCGGATTGGCGGCCGCTGGCCGCCCCGACGGCGAAGTGACCCGGCAATGAGTTTCGAGAAGAGCTGACAACACTCAAGGAGGCGGTCATGACATCGCACAACTTCAACCGATCGGCACTCGCGCTCGGCACACTGGCGGCGCTGATGGCGTTGGCCGGGTGCTCGGGTTCGGGCAGCAGCGAGGACACGTTGGCCGTCAACGGCGACGTGCCGATCGCGTACGCCAAGCGGGTCAACACGCTGGGCATGAACCCGACCGACGGAACACCGTTCGCCGCCGGCGGCGACCTGATGATCCGCGAGAAGTCGTCGCCCAGCGCGCCGGAGCACAACCTGACGTCCGGCTACACCCGCAACGTCGGCGACGTGTCCGACCCCGAGGTGTCGTACGACGGCAAGAAGATCGTCTTTGCGATGAACTGCCCGACCGGCAACAACGCCGCCATCGGCTCGGCCGCTTGCACGGGCCGCTGGAACATCTGGGAGTACACGTTGCCCGCCAGCGGCTTCACCGGCGGCAGCTTCCGCCGCATCACCAGCTCGGCTGCCGACGACGACGTCGACCCGTACTACCTGCCCGGCGGCGGCTTCGTGTTCGCGTCGAACCGCCAGACCAAGACCTCCACCACGCAGGCGGTGGGCGCCCAGCCGTACTTCGCGCTCGACGAGTACGAGCGCGAGCGCGTGGTCAACCTGCACACGATGGACAACGACGGCGGCTCGATCACGCAGATCTCGGCCAACCAGAGCCACGACCGCAACCCGGTGGTGCGCGAGAACGGCAACATCATGTTCTCGCGCTGGGAGCACGTGGGCCCGCGCAACCGTTTTGCGATCTTCCAGGTTAAGCCCGACGGCACCGACATGTTCACCTTCTACGGGCCGCAGAGTCCGGGCAACAGCTTCCTGCATCCGCGCGAAATGGACTCGCGCGGTCCCTACGCCGGCAAGCTGATCTCGGATCTGATGTCGCTGTCGGGCACCCAGGAGGGCGGCGCGCTGATGATCATCGACGCGGCCAATTTCTCCGAGAACGATGCGCCGGCGCGGCCGGGAGTCACCGGCCAAGGGCAACGCCAGATCACGCAGCAGGTGATCAACGACGGCCGCGGTTTCTCGCTGTATGGCCGCACGACCTCGCCGTACCCGCTGTGGGACGGCACCAACCGCGTGCTGACCTCGTACCGCCCGTGCGAGGTGACGCGCACCGTTGCGGGCAATCCGCCGGTCACGGTGTCGTGCGCCACGCTGACCAGCGCCGAGATCGCCGCGCTGGGTGACCAGGATCGCATGCGCGGTGCGCCGGCGGTGGTCAACGGGGTATCGCTGCAGGACAACGTGCCGGCATCGTATGGCCTGTACATGTTCGACCCCGCGCTGCAGACCTTCCAGATTGTCGCGGCGCCGCCCTCGGGCTTCATGTACGTCGACGGCATCGCGCTGCAGGCGCGGCCGGTGCCGCAGGTGGCGCAGGCAACCGCGCTCGATCCGGCGCTGGCGGCGCAGAACATGGCGCTGATCGAAGTGCGCAGCGTGTACGACACCGATGGCCTGCAACGCATGGGCGAAACCGTGCTGAGCGCGGCCGACCTCGGCGCAGGCTGCCAGCAAGGCATCGCGATGACTGCGCCGGTCGATCCGCTGGACACGCGCCAGCAAGTGGCCAATCTGGCGAAGATCAAGGACCCGGCCGACCCTGCCTATGGCTGCGCGCCGGCCCGCTTCGTGCGCGCCACCCGCGCCGTGGCCCCGCCCTCCAGCGCGATGGGCTTGCGCAGCGCGATCGGCGAGACCGAGTTCGAGCAGGTGCAGATCCTGGGCTACGCGCCGGTCGAACCCGATGGCTCGTTCAAGCTGCACGTGCCGGCCGACACGCCGCTGGCGCTGTCGATCGTCGACGCCAAGGGCCGCAGCCTGCAGACGCACTTGAACTGGATCCAGGTGCGCCCGGGCGAACGCCGCACCTGCGACGGCTGCCACAGCCCGCGTCGCGGTGGCTCGCTCAACTCCGGCGAGGTGGTCAACGCCACGCCGGCCGGTGTGGCGCCGGCGCTGTGGAGCCAACGCGCCTTGGGCGAAACCATGGCCTCGATGCGCACGCGTCTTTACAGCGCGGGCAATCCGATCGGCGACACGCGCGACCCGCTGACGCTGAACCCCGACATGGTCTACGCCGACGTGTGGGCCAACGGTCCGGGCGCCGTGGCGCGTGCGTCGATGACGGTGAAGTACACCGGCAACGCCGATCCGGCCGATGACGTGGTCACCGCCGTACCGACCAACGGCATCATCAACTACCCGACGCACATCGCGCCGCTGTGGACGCGGGATCGCGGAGCGAACACCTGCGTTACCTGCCATCAGGACTCGGCCAAGCTCGACCTGCGCTCGACCACCTCCGGCACCGGCCGCGTCACCTCGTATGAGGAGTTGCTGGTCGGCGACCCGGTGATCGACCCGATCACCGGCCTGCCGCAGATCCAGATCCGCGAAGGCGAGCCCGAGGTCGTGCGTGGCATTCCGCTGGTCGACAACATGGTCGGCAACGCGATGGGCATGACCCGCTCGAGCCGCCTGGGCGAAATCCTCTACGGCGAAAACTTGAAGGCCAGCGCCGAGGCGCGCACCACGCATCCGAACCCGCCGGCCGGCGCGCCCGACCACTCCAAGATCCTCAGCAAGGGCGAGTTGCGGCTGGTGACCGAGTGGATCGACCTCGGTGGCCAGTACTACAACAACCCGTTCGACGCCGGCATCGCGACCATCAACCCGCTGAGCGAGACAGTGTTCGACTCGACGATTCTGCCGATCCTGAGCAGCACCTGCGCGGCGAGTTGCCACCAAGCCGGTGGCGTGGGTTCGACCGTGGCACCAGGCACCTCGTTCAAGGGCAACCGCTTCGTGCTGACGGGCAGCCCCGAGGGTGACTTGAACGTCACGCTGACGATGATCTCCGACACCTGCAATCCGGCGTCGAACTACCTGCTGCTGCGCCCGTCGACGGCGCCGCACCCCTCGGGTGCTGCGTCGGCCCCGGTGCCGTTGCCGGTGGGCAGCGCGAACTACAACGCCATCAGCAGCTGGATCGCTGCCGGCTGCAGCGCGCAGACCGCCAATGCGAGGACGAACAGACGATGACGAAGAACACGCAGCGGACCCCGCGGTCCGCTGCGGCGGTGCGCAGCACCGTCGCAGCGGCCGCCGCCGTTTTGGGGCTGGCCTCCTGTGGAGGCGGCGGCAGCAACCCGTTGGACAACCCCAGCACCTTGCAGAACCCCACGGTCACCGGCAACCAGCGGCTGGCGTTCTCCTACTTCCAGTACTGCGTGTTCCCGGTGTTCCTGAAGCAGCTGCCGATCACCTTGCCCAACGGCACGACCGCGATCAACACCTGCGCGGCGTCGGGTTGCCACGACAACACCAACGGCACCGGCGGCGCTTTTCGTGTCATAGGCAACGCGCAGCCGATCGACCTCACCAACCCGGCCAATACAGCGGACATCATCCGGGCCAGCGACATGTACAAGAATTTCTACTCGGCGCAGGGTGAGGTGGTGTTCGGATCGCCATTCACTTCGCGCATCCTGGCCAAGCCGATGCTCAACGGTGTGCTGCATGGCGGCGGGTTGGTGTTCCCCAACGCGCAGGATGCCAACGCGCGTCTGATCCAGTACTGGATCAACAACCCGGCTCCCAGCGGGCAGGACGAGTTCAGCAGCGCGACCTACGTCATGTTCACGTCCAACGTACCGAGTACGAGCAACTGCAAGACGCAATGAACTTGCTCCTGGCTAACCGGGCCCTGGGGTACCGGGAGCTTGCGACCTTCATCACCGCATGCCTGGCGATCATCATGCTGAGCCTGTTGGGGGCGCCGCCCGCGCGGGCGGCCGACGCGCCCGAGCGCCTGCGCGTGGCCGACCCCTACCTCGAACTGCACACAGGCCCCGGAAGGGGCTTTCCGGTCTTCTTCGTGGTGGCCCGCGACGAGTGGATCGAGATGCAGCTGCGCTCCACCGATTGGTACAAGGTGCGCACCGACGGCGGCAAGGAAGGCTGGGTGCACCGCTCGCAGCTGCAGAACACCTTCACCGAAGCCGGCGTGCAGAAGACCTTTCGCGACACCGCGCTCGACGACTATCTGGCGCGGCGGCTGCAGATGGGCGCGGCCTGGGGTCAGTTCAAGAACGAGCCGATGCTCAAGATGTGGGCCAGCTACCGGTTGTCGGAGACGCTGCACGTCGAGGGCACCCTCGGGCAGGTGCAGGGCACGTTCTCCGGCACCGACATCTGGCACCTCAACCTGGTGGCCGAGCCGCTGTCGGACCTGCGGTTGTCGCCGTTCTTCTCGGTGGGCGTGGGCAACTTCAAGAACCTGCCCAACACGACGCTGGTGGGTGCGCTGCCCACCGACGCCAAGCTGTCCAACGCCGCCTTGGGCGCGCGCTACTACCTCACCGACCGCTTCATCATGCGCGCCGACTACACGTTGTACACCGCGTTCGTCGGCGACACGCGCACTGGCGAGTACCGGGCCTGGACCATCGGCCTGGCCTTCTTCTTCTGATCGCTTGAGCCCACCATGCGCACGTTTGCCACCACGATCACGCTCCTCACCGTCTCGGCCTGGTGCTCGGCGCAGACCACGACGCCGCAGCAGCCGAGCAACGAGCAGGTGATCCAGCCGGAGGTCGATCGGCGCGAAGTCAAGGTACCCAAATATCCGTCGAAGGACTTCGAGATCGGGCTCTATGCGGGCACCTATGCGATGCAGAACTTCGGCAGCAACCTGGTCGCCGGGGTGCGCCTGGGCTACCACATCAGCGAAGACATCTTCGTCCAGGCAGCGTATGCGCAGACCAAGGTCAGCGACGAGAACTTCCGCCAGATCCTGCCCGGCGGCATCTTCGCGCATCCCGAGGAGACGCTGACGTACTACAACCTCTCGGCCGGCTACAACATCCTGCCCGGCGAGGTGTTCTGGGGCCGCAACACCGCGTTCGCATCGCAGCTGTACGTCATCGGCGGCATCGGCAACACCAACTTCATCGCCAGCGACAAGGTCAATCACCGCAACCGCCAGACCTTCAACTACGGCATGGGCGTGCGCGTGCTGTTCCACGATCGCTTCTCGCTGCAGGTCGACATGCGCCAGTACCTGTTCGACCTCGACATCCTCGGCAAGAACGAGAGCACCAAGAACCTCGAGTGGACCGGCGGGCTGAGCTTCTATTTCTGACCACACGGCAAACCCATGACCCACTGCACATCGATTGCACGATCCCGTGGCTGGCGCGCGGTTCTCGCGCTGCTGCTGGCCGCCACTGCCGCGCTGGCTGCTGCGGCCCCACTGGCCCCCGCCGCACTGGCGCCCGACTTCACGCTGCGCACGCTCGACGGCCAAAAGCTGCGCTTGGGCGAACAACGCGGTCAGGTCGTGCTGGTCAACTTCTGGGCCACCTGGTGCGGGCCGTGCCGCCAGGAGATGCCGCACCTGAACAAGCTGTACGAGAAATACAAGTCCTCCGGCTTCGTGCTGCTGGGCGTCAACGTCGACGATGACACTGCGCAGGCGGCCGGCGTCGCCTCCAAGCTCGGCGTCAAGTTCCCCGTGCTGCCCGACGCCGACAAGCGCGTCAGTCGGCAGTACGACTTGAACGCGATGCCATCCACCGTGCTGATCGACCGCGATGGTCGCGTGCGCTACCTGCATCGCGGCTACCAGAACGGCTACGAGAACACCTACGACAAGCAGATCCGGGAGTTGCTGAAGGAATGAACGCAACGCCTGCATTGATTCGGCGCGTGCTGGCGCTGGCGCTGGCCGGCGGCATGGCCCTGCTGGGCGGTTGCGCGATCGAGCCGTGGGTCAAGCCCTACGAGCGCGAGCGCCTGGCCGACCCGATCATGAAAGTGTCGCGCGAGGCGCTGTCGGCCAAGCACAGCGAACACGTGCATGACGTGCGCGAGGGCTCGCGCGGCGCCAACGGCGTGCAGGGGGGCGGCTGTGGCTGCAACTAGCCGACTGCTGGCGGTGCTGCGTGGCTTGGGTCGCGGCGTGACGACGGCCGCCCGTGCCCGCTGTGCCCGCCTGGTCGCGCCGCTGGCGGGCCTGCTCGGCGGCGCGTTGCCGTCGACGCCAGTCGTGGCGGTCACGCTGCCGGAGGACACCGCCGAAGCGATGTACCACCTGTACGACGGGGGCGGTCTCACTGCGCAAGGCCCGGCGCTGCTGGTGCGCAAGAGTGTGTTCGACAAGGTGTCGTTGGTGGGCACCTATTACGTCGACATGGTCAGCAACGCGTCGATCGACGTGGTCACCCAGGCCAGCCCGTTCAAGGAGACGCGCAAAGAGTACGCCGTCGGCGCCGACTATGCCTATCGCGACTCGCTGCTCAGCGTCGCCTACAGCAACAGCAACGAGCCCGACTACATCGCCCAGAGCACGAGCATCGACGCCTCGCAAGAAGTGTTCGGCAACATGACCACCATCAAGCTGGGCTTCACGCGCGGCAAGGACGATGTCGGCAAGAAGGGCGAGGGCTTTTTCGACTACGCCAAGCATTGGCGCTACCGGCTCGGCGTGACCCAGATCCTGACGCCAAGCTGGCTGGCCACGCTGAACCTGGAGGCGGTGTCCGATGACGGCTTCTTGGGCAGCCCGTATCGCGCTGCTCTGGTGTTCGGCGCCTATGTGCCGGAGAACAACCCGCGCACGCGCTCGAGCCGCTCGATCAAGCTGGGGACGGTTGGCGAGATCATGCCGCGCACCTCGGTGCACGTCGACTACCGCTATTTCTACGACACCTGGGACATCAAGGCCAGCACCTTCGAGGTGGGCGGCAGCCGCTACGTCGGCGAATCGTTCCTGATTGATGCCTACCTTCGCTACTACACGCAGACTCGCGCGCTGTTCTACAGCGACAACGCCACCACGCAGACGGTCTACATCTCGCGCAACCGCCAACTGAGCACGTTCAACGACATCGCGCCGGGTGCGCGAGTGACCTATGTGTACAAACAGGTGCCCGGCCGCTACGAAATCAAGGGCAACCTGAACTACGAATACCAGCGGTTCAATTTCAGCGACTTCACCGACGTGCGCACCGGCCAGCTGTATTCGTACGGCGCCCATGTGCTGCAGCTGCTGGTGACAGCCACCTTCTGACTGCAAGCCGCCTACCACGAGAGAGCGCATCATGTCCGCACGTTTTGTCCCGTTGATCGCCACCGCCGTGATCGCGCTGCTCGCGCAGGCCACCGCGCTGGGCGCCGACACCGCAGCCACGATGCCGGCGACCCCAGAAGCCGTGGCACCGGCCACCTCCGTGACGCCGACAGCCATCGCACCGGGAGCAACCTCGCCCGCCAATGCGGCACCGGCACCGGCAGCGCCGGCCGTGCCCGATGCTGCTGCCAGCGCGCCGCTGGGTGCCAAGGACTCGGCCAGCGCAGCGGTGGCGCCGGCTGCGGCCCCGGCCAGCCTGGACAACCGCATCCAGGAACTGAAGGGCGACGTCATCCGCCTGAACCGCGACCTGCTGGTGCTGGAAGAAGAACTGCTGTTTCCCGCCAACACCCAGGTGGCGCTGTTCGTCTCGATGGATGTGGGCAAGATGTTCGAGCTTGACTCGGTGCAGATCAAGCTCGATGACAAGCTGGTCACCAACTACCTGTACACGCCGCTGGAGGTGCAGGCGCTGCACCGCGGCGGCGTGCAGCGGGTGTATTTGGGCAACCTGAAGGCGGGCACGCACGAGATCGTGGCCTTCTTCACTGGAGGCGGCCCGCACTGGCGCGACTACAAGCGCGGCGCCACCGTCAAGTTCGACAAGGGCACCGATCCCAAGTACATCGAGTTGAGGATCAAGGATTCGACGGGCAAGTTGCAGCCTGAGTTCGACGTCAAAGTCTGGCAGTGAAGTAATGGGCTCGCTCCCGCTGCGGCCTAGCGGCCGCCCGCCTCTACGAGGGGCAACACCTGCGAACCGGCAAAGCCGGATCCGCGGTGTCCGCTTGAATGTCCGGTGCTGGATCGGCGTCGTTTGCGTGTCATGGGGCGCCTTCACCGGTGCTGCGATGGCCGCCGAGGCGCCCAAGCCGCACGTGATCGTCGATCCGCACTACGGCGACACGCTGTTCCAGTTCTTCCAGGATCGCTACTTCACGGCCATCACCGGCCTGATGACGTCGCAGCACTTCAACCGCGTGCCGACGCACGCCGAGGAGGCCGAGCTGCTGCGCGGCGGCATGCTGCTGTCTTACGGCATGCACAAAGAGGCCGGCGAAGTGTTCGCGCAGCTGATCGACAAGGGCGCGACGCCGCCGGTGCGCGACCGGGCGTGGTTCTACCTGGCCAAGATCCGCTACCAGCGCGGTTTCATCGAGCAGGCCGAAGACGCGATGATCCGCATCGAGAACCACCTGCCGCCCGACATGCAGGAAGAGCGCGCGTTGCTGCAGGCGCAGCTGCTGATGGCGCGCGGCGACTATGCCGCTGCGGCCAACGTGCTCGAGACGCTCGCCAAGACCACCGGTGCCGGCTTGTACGCACGCTACAACTTGGGCGTCGCGCTGGTGCGCGCGGGCGAGGTGGCGCGCGGCATGGCGTTGCTCGATGAAGTGGGCAAGGCACCGGCGCCCACCGAAGAACTCAAGGCGCTGCGCGACAAGGCCAACGTGGCGCTCGGCTTCACCGCGCTGACCGACGAGAAACCCGAGGCGGCGCGCGCCTATCTGGAACGGGTGCGGCTGTCGAGCATGCTGTCCAACAAAGCCCTGCTCGGCTTCGGCTGGGCCTCGGCTGCACTGAAGCAGCCCAAGCAGGCGCTGGTGCCGTGGACCGAGCTCACCGGCAGCCGCGACGCCAGCGACGCCGCGGTGCTCGAGGCGCGCATCGCGGTGGCCTTTGCGTACGCCGAGCTCGGTGCCTACGGCCAGTCGCTCGAGCGCTATCAAGACGCGATTGATGCGTTCGACCGCGAGAACGTCGCACTCGACGAGTCGATCGGAGCGATTCGCGCCGGCAAGCTGCTCGATGGCCTGCTCGAGAAGAACCCCGGCGACGAGATGGGCTGGTTCTGGAATATCCAGGAGCTGCCGGAGCTGCCGCATGCCGGCCACCTGACCCAGGTGTTGGCGCGCCACGAGTTCCAGGAAGCCTTCAAGAACTGGCGCGACCTGCGCTTCCTGACCAAGAACCTGCAGGGCTGGGCCGACGCGCTGAGCGTCTACAAAGACATGCTGGCCAATCGCCGGCAAGCCTATGCCGAGCGGCTGCCGAAGGTGCGCGAGCAGGCGACCCAGGGGCAGCAGGGCATCGAAGCGATAACCAAGCGGCGCGACGAGTTGACCGCCGAGGTCGACAAGGCCGAGGCCGAAGGCGACCACGCCGTGCTGGTCGATGCCGCGCGGCGCGCGCAACTCGACCGCGTGGCCGACATGCGCGCCATCGTCGAGCGCTCGGGCAACGACCACGAGGTGGCAGCCGCCGCCGAGCGCGTGCGCCGCGTGGCCGGCGCGTTGACCTGGCAGCTGGCGCAAGAGCACCCCGATCGCCTGTGGAACGCGCGCAAGGCGCTGCGCACGATCAACACCGAGCTCGAACTGGCGCGCGCGCGCGACGAGGAGCTGGCGCAGGCGCAGCGCGACGAGCCCGCTCGGCAGGAGCAGTTTGCCGCGCGCATTGCCGAGCTTGAAGCCAGCGTGCGCGGCATGATCCCGCGGGTGGCGGCGCTCACGCTGGAGCAGCAGGGCCAGGTGCAGGAGCTGGCCGTGGCCGAACTCACGCGCCAGAAGGAGCGCCTCGTCGCCTACACCACGCAGGCGCGGTTTGCCGTGGCGCAGCTGTATGACCGCGCCGCCTTGGCCCGGAACCCCGACGATGCCAGCAAGCCTTAACACCACGTCGCAAGTTCTGCGCTGGCTGGCGTTGTCGGCCGCGCTGGCGTTGGGCGGCTGCGCCAGCAAGCGCGCGCAAGACGACGACAAGGCACCGACACTGAAGACGCTGTCGGGCCGCGAGGCCGACGTGCCCGAAGACAAGGGCATCAAGGCCGAGGCCGGCGATGCCATCGCCGCCTATCGCAAGTTCCTCGAGACGGCACCGAAGGCGCAGCAGCGCACCGAGGCGATGCGCCGCTTGGGCGATCTGGAAATGGACGCCGCCGACAACCGCATGTTGAGCGGCGCCGCGGCCACCCCCGACTACAAGCTGGCGATCGCGCGCTACGAGGAGTTTCTCAAAGAGAACCCGAAGGACCCCGGCAACGACCGCGTGCTGTACCAGCTGGCGCGTGCGCAGGAGCAGGGTGGCGAGCTCGAGGCGGCGATCAAGACGCTCGACCGCTTGGTCGCCGAGTACCCCAAGACACAGCACTTCGACGAGGCGCAGTTCCGCCGCGGCGAGATCCTCTTCGCGACGCGCGACTACGCCAAGGCCGAAGTCGCGTTCAACGCGGTGATGAAGGGCGATTCGGGCAACCCGTTCCAGGAGCGGGCGCTGTACATGCACGGCTGGTCGCTGTTCAAGCAGGGCCGGCTGGAGGACTCACTGCCATCGTTCTTCGGCGTACTTGACCGCAAGCCGGCCCTGCGCTCCGACGAAACGGAGCTGGCCGACCTGAAGGACCTGACGCGCGCCGACCGCGAGCTGGTCGAAGACACCTTCCGAGTCATGAGCATCTGCCTGCAGAACCTGCAGGGCCCGGCGTCGATCCCGCCCTACATCACCGACGAGGTGCGACGCGGCTACGAGTTCCGCGTGTATCAACAACTGGGCGAGCTCTACATCAAGCAAGACCGCGTCAAGGACGCCGCCGACACCTTCAGCGCGTTCGTCAAGCAGCAACCGATGCATGCGCAGGCACCGCAGCTGCAGGCGCGCGTGATCGAGATCTACCAGGCCAACGGCTTTGCGACGATGGCGCTCGAAGCGAAGAAAGACTATGTCTCGCGCTACGGCATCGACAGCGAATTCCGCAAGGCCAACCCCGACGGCTGGGAGCGTGCGCAACCGCTGGTCAAGACCCACCTCACCGAACTGGCACGCCACTACCATGCGCTGGCGCAGAAGTCCAAGGCGAGCGCCGACTACCAGGAGGCCGTGCACTGGTATCGCGCCTACATCAGCTCGTTCCCGGAAGACCCGGACACCGCGCAGAACAACTTCCTGCTGGCCGAGCTGCTGTTCGAGGACAAGCAGTTGTTCGACGCCGCCACCGAATATGAAAAGGCGGCCTATGGCTACCCCGCGCATGCCAAGAGCGCCGACGCCGGCTACGCGGCGCTGTTGAGCTATGCGGGCCTCGAGAAGGCTGCCACCGCCAGCGAACTGCCCGCCCTGCAACGCACCAGCGTCGACAGCGCGCTGCGCTTTGCCAAGGCGTTTCCGGCCGACCCGCGCGCGGGATCGGTGCTCACCAACGCGGCGGAAAAACTCTTCACGCTGCGCGACGGCGACCGCGCTGCCGAGGTGGCGCAGATGGTGCTCAAGCTCGATCCGCCGGCCGCGCCCGCACAGCGCCGCGTCGCCTGGACCGTGATCGCTCACACCGCGTTCGACAAGGGCGCCTTTGCCGACGCCGAAAAGGGTTATGTCGAAGTGCTGGCGCTGACGCCGGAGAAAGACGCCAAGCGCAACGAACTGGTCGAGCGCCTGGCCGCCTCGGTGTACAAGCTGGGCGAACAGGCGCGCGCCGCCGGCAACCTGCGCGAGGCCGTGGGCCACTTCGACCGTGTGGCGGTGGTCGCACCGAGTTCGAGCATCCGCGTCAACGCGCAATACGACGCCGCCGCCGCGCTGATTGCGCTGAAGGACTGGGACGCCGCGATACGCTCGTTGGAGGCTTTTCGCCGCAACAACCCCAACCACCCGCTCGCGGCCGAGGTTGGACCCAAGCTGGCGCTGGCCTACATGGAGAAGGGACAGGGCGCGCAGGCGGCAGTCGAGTTCGAGCGCCTGGCCGCCACCACCAAGGACCCCAAGCTGGCGCAATCGTCGTTGTGGCAGGCCGCCGAGCTGTACGACAAGAGCGGCTCGCGCGCCGCGGCGGCCAAGGCCTACGAGCGCTATCTGAAGCTGTATCCCGAATCGCTCGAGACCAGCATCGAGGTGCGCTATCGGCTCGCGCAGATGGCCAAGGCCGACGGCAACAGCGCACGCGAATTCGCGCTGATGAAAGAGATCTACCAGGCCGACCTCAGCGGCGGCGCGCGGCGCACCGATCGCACGCGTTATCTCGGTGCGACCGCCGCGTTGGCGATGGCCGAGCCGGTGGCCGATGCGTATCGAAAAGTAGCGCTCGTCGAGCCGCTGGCGAAGAATCTGAAACTGAAAAAAACAAAGATGGAAGAGGCGTTAAAGGCCTATGCAGCGGCGGCAAACTACGGCGTGGCCGACATCACGACCGCAGCGACTTATCACACTGCCTCGCTGTATCAGGACTTCGGCAAAGCTATGCTTGACTCGCAGCGGCCCAAGAAGTTGAACAAGGCCGAGCTCGAACAGTACAACGTGATGCTCGAAGAGCAGGCGTTCCCGTTCGAAGAGAAGGCCACCGAGCTGCACGAGGTCAACGCCAAGCGCGCGGCCTCGGGCATCTACGACAAGTGGGTGCAAGAGAGCTTCAAGTCGCTGGCCGCGTTGCGGCCGGTGCGCTACGGCAAATTGGAGCGCAGTGAAAGCGTGATCGATGCTATTCGGTGAGACGCACAAAACCATCGTCGCGCAGGCGCTGCCAGCGGCCGTGG
>JBIODO010000001.1:0-40415 GCA_044445225.1 Burkholderiales bacterium | reverse complement strand
GCGCTGCGCCTGCGGATAGGCGGCACGCACCGCGGCGGCGCCGCCACCCAGCTGGGCCCACCAGTCGAGCCAGCGCTGCGGCGGCTGGCGGATGATCGGCAAGCGCTCGGCCATGCGGCGTGCCACCTCGCCGTGCAGCCAAGGCGCCTGCGCGGCGCGCGCCAGTCGCGCACGCATGCGCTGCGCCGCCAGCTCGTGGAACTCGGCGTTGGCGGTGACGTGCACATCGCCTGCAGGCATGGCGGCCAGTATATTGACCCAATGGCGTTCACCCCTTCGCTGGGCGCGGGTCTGCGGGTGCTGGCGCACGCGTTGCCCAGCGTGTGCGTGATCTGCCGGGGCTGGCACGCGCAGGGCCTTTGCGAGGCCTGCCTGCAGCGCTTTGCGCCACGGCAGCCGCGTTGCGCGTGCTGCGCCCGCATCACGCCCATCAACGTGCCGCGCTGCGGCCAATGCCTCGGCCAGGCCAGCGCATTCGAGCGCTGCCTGACCGGCGCGGACTACGTTGCGCCATGGGACCGATTGATCACCGCATTCAAATTTCATCAGCAGGTCGAACTGGCCGGCGCACTGTCTCAAGCGATCGCGTGCGCCGTGCTGGCTTGTCCCTTGTACGCCGAGACGGCAAGGGCGCCCGCGCTGTTGTTGCCTGTGCCGTTGTCGCGCGAACGGCTGCGCGAACGCGGCTACAACCAGGCGTGGGAGCTGGCGCGCCGGCTCGGCCGCCGGCTGCGCATCGACGCCACGCCGGGCGTGCTGCAGCGCAGCCGCGACACCGCACATCAGATCGGCATGACGCGCCGCGAGCGCGAACACAATCTGCGCGACGCCTTCTGGATCGAACCGGCGCAGCGCGCGCGCCTGCAGGGCCGCCACGTGGCGCTGGTCGACGACGTGCTCACGACGGGTGCCACCGCGCACGCCGCCGCACTGGCGCTCACCCGCGCCGGCGCGGCGAGTGTCGACGTCTGGGTCGTTGCGCGCACCCCGTTGGGCGACGAATGACGGATCGCTGTGGCATGGACTCGGCAGGCCCGATGCTGCGCATCGTGCTGGTCGAGCCCGAGATCCCGCCCAACACCGGCAACGTGATCCGCCTGGCCGCCAACACCGGCTGCGAGTTGCATCTGGTGGAGCCGCTGGGCTTTTCGATGGACGACAAGCTGCTGCGCCGTGCCGGCCTCGACTACCACGAGTACGCCAGCGTCGTGCGGCACCGCTCGTGGTCATCGTGGCTGCAGTCGGCGCCACCGCTGGCGCGCGTGTTCGCATTCAGCGCACGCGCCGACGCGCCTTTGCAGTCTCAGCGCTTCGCGCGCGGCGACTGGCTGCTGTTCGGTGGCGAGTCGCGCGGCCTGCCCGCGGCATTGCGCGCGGCGTTGGCGTCGGCGCAGCACGTGCGGTTGCCGATGCGGCCGGGACAGCGCAGCTTGAACTTGAGCAACGCGGTGGCCGTTGCCGTGTTCGAAGCGTGGCGACAAATGAACTACCAGGGCGCGGCATGAGCGGTGCCACGCGCCGCTACCACTCGCTGCGCGCCTCTCGCGTCATCAACTGCTCGAGCGCCTCGCCGGCCGTGATGTGCCCGGCAACCACCTGGCCGACCGCCTCGCACAGTGGCATCTGAACACGCAAGGCCTGGGCGCGCGCCAGCACCATCGGCGCGCTGGCCACGCCCTCGGCCACATGGCCGAGTTGCGCCAGGATCTGCGGCAGCGCACGACCCTGCCCCAACGCGAGCCCCACCTGGCGGTTGCGCGACAGGTCGCCGGTGGCGGTGAGCACCAGATCGCCCAAGCCCGACAAGCCCATGAAGGTTTCGGCCTTGGCGCCCAGCGCCACGCCGAGCCGCGTCATCTCGGCCAAGCCACGCGTGATCAACGCCGCGCGCGCGTTCTGGCCCAGTGCCAGCGCATCGGCGATGCCGGTGGCGATGGCCAACACGTTCTTCACCGCGCCGCCGACCTCGACGCCGACCGGGTCGTCGCTGGCGTAGACCCGCAGGGTCGGGCCGTGCAGCGCGCCGACCGTTTGCGCCACCAGCGTCGCGTCGCTGCTGGCGGCCACCAACGCGGTGGGCTGGCCGCGCGCGACCTCGAGTGCAAAGCTAGGCCCCGACAGCACGCCGCAGGTGGCGTCGCCGCGCAAGTCGCGCGCGATCTCATGGCCGAGCGCGCCGCTCGCCTGCTCGAAGCCCTTGCTCAGCCACAGCACCGGCACGCCGGCTGGCAACGCGGCCAACTGCTCGCGCAGGCCTGCCATCGGCGTGGCCACGATCACCAAGCCGCCGTGCGCGAACGACAACGCCTGCTCGCGTTGCGCGGTCAGCACCACGCCGGGCGGGATGCGCACCTGCGGCAGATAACGCTCATTGCACGCCGACTCGCGCATGCGGCGCAGCTGCGCGGCATCGCGCGCCCACAGCATGACCTCGTTGCTCGCCGCCGCATGGATGGCCAGCGCAGTGCCCCAGGCGCCGGCACCAAGCACGCTGATGCGCATGGGCGGCTCGATCAGTGGCGACGCAGCGGGTCAGCGTTGCGCGTCGGCACGCCTTCAGGTGGCGGTGGTGAGCAGCCCGCTGCCGTTGCCGCCGGGGCCATTGCCCTTCGCGGCCTGCGCCTGCTGGGCCTCGTACATGGCCTGGAAGTTGACTTCGGTGAGCAGGATCGGCGGGAAGCCCGCGCGCGTGCACACGTCGGAGACGATCGCGCGCAGGTACGGGTACAGGATCTGCGGACACACCACGCTGACCACGCCCTGCACCTGCTCGCTCGGCAGGTTGCGGATCTCGAAGATGCCCGCTTGTTTGGCTTCCACCAGAAACAGCGTGCGATCGGCGACCTTGGTGGTCACGGTGGCGGTGACGCAGACCTCGTAGTTGCCTTCGTTGATGCTCTCGGCGGACAACGCCAGGTTGATGTCGACCTGCGGCTGCTGCTGCTCCAGCAGGATCTGCGGCGAGTTGGGCTGCTCCAGCGACAGGTCCTTCAGGTACAGGCGCTGAATCTGGAACACGGGGTTCGAATTGGCTTCGGCCATGGCGAGGGCTTCCGAAAAATGAAACGGCCCGCAGTCGATGCGGGCCATTGCGTGGGTCCGGGCTGGGTAGCGATTATCGCCGACGCGAAGGCGCCGCCCGCCGCCTCAGGCTCCGGCCAGCAGCGGCATCAGGCCGCCGCGCTGGTCGAGCGCGATCAGGTCGTCGCACCCGCCCACATGCGTATCGCCGATGAAGATCTGCGGCACCGTGCGGCGCCCGGTGAGTTCGACCATGCGCACACGTTGCTCGGGCTCGAGGTCGACCCGCACCTCATCGATCTGCGCCACGCCGCGCTGGCGCAGCAACGCTTTCGCGCGAATGCAAAACGGGCACACCTGCGAGGTATACATGCGCACTGGTTTCATGCCATCCAGGGCCTCTGCGGGCCCGCCCAACGACCAAAACGGCGACCATTGTCGCCACAGGCACAAGACCCGGCTGGCGCCGGGTCATGAAGACGATCACGCCGTCGCTGATTTCTCCAGCGGCAAATTGGCCTCGCGCCAAGCCTTCAGGCCTCCGGCCAGCGCAATGGCGCGTTCATGCCCGAGCTTGCGCAATTCGCCGGCGGCACGCGCCGCACGCGCACCGGTGGCGCACATCAGCACCAACGGCAGCTGCTTGTTGCTTGGCAGTTCCTTGGCGCCTTGCAGTGAATTGAGCGGCACGTTGCGGGCACCCGCGGCATGGCCCTGCGCAAACTCCTCGGGTTCGCTGACGTCGATCAGCACCGCGCGTTCGCGGTTGATCAGGCGCACCGCCTCCGTGGTGCCGACCGCACCGCCGCCGCCCTGGCGGCTGAGGTTGGGCCAAAGCAGAAGCGCGCCAGAGGTCAGCGCCGCGAGGATCAGCACCCAGTTGTCGAGTGCAAACTGCATCAGGTTCATCTTGCGCGGTGGCCGCCGTGCTGCCACACCACCGTAGAGTCGGGGCGCGAATTATAGAATTCGCGCCCCTTGACCACTGATCGGCCGGCCTCCATGCCCACCCTCGTGCTGTTGCGTCACGGCGAGTCCACCTGGAACCTGGAAAACCGCTTCACCGGCTGGACCGACGTGGGCCTCACCGACACCGGCGTGCAGCAGGCGCGCGAGGCCGGCGTGTTGCTCAGGCAATCGGGCTTCGAGTTCGACATCGCCTACACCTCGGTGCTGAAACGGGCGATCTGGACCTTGTGGCACACGCTGGATCAGATGGATCGCACCTGGCTGCCGGTGCGCAACGACTGGCGGCTGAACGAGCGGCACTACGGCGCGCTGCAGGGCCTGAACAAGGCCGAGACCGCGCGCCAATACGGCGATGAGCAGGTGCTGATCTGGCGCCGCAGCTACGACACGCCGCCGCCGCCGCTGGCACCCGACGATCCGCGCAGCGAGCGCGCCGATCCGCGGTATGCCGCGCTCGCCTCTGGGCAGGTGCCGCTCACCGAATGCCTGAAGGACACCGTGGCGCGCGTGCTGCCGTGCTGGAACGACACGCTGGCGCCCGCGTTGCGCGCCGGCCAGCGCGTGCTGGTGGCCGCGCACGGCAACTCGATGCGCGCGCTGGTCAAGTACTTGGACGGCATCAGCGATGCCGACATCGTCGGGCTGAACATCCCCAACGGCATCCCGCTGGTCTACGAACTCGACAACAGTCTGAAGCCCATTTCGCGGCGCTATCTCGGCGACCCGCAGGCCGCGGAGAAGGCCGCGGCGGCGGTCGCCAACCAAGGCAAGGCCTGAGCAGGACTCAACCCAGCACGGGGCCAGCGCCCGCAAGCGCTGGCACAGTCGCCACGCCAATACGCGAGTCAAATGGCGTGCGCGGCCTGCGATGACGCAGGCGCCGCCGCGGGCCACTGCAACGCCTGCGCGAGGTCGTCGTGCAGCCGCTGCGCCAGCGCGCGACGGTCGGCGTGCGCGCTGCCGCGCGCCGGCAACGCGATCACCTGCACCTGCACGCCGCGCGCGCAGGCGATGGCCCAGACGCTGTGCACCAGCGTGGTCGCACCCAGCCAGCTGACGGCGGGGCTCCAATCGAGCCCCGGCTCGGTGTAGCGCAGCGCCACCGGCTGCACCGGCACCGCCGACACGATCGCCGCCTGCAACAGGTTGGCGTGAAACGGCAGCAGCGCGCGGCCGTCGCCGGTGGTGCCCTCCGGGAACACCGCCACCGACTCGCCGGCCTGCAGCGCCGCGGCCACCTGATGCACCACGCGCAGCGCATCACGCTTGCGCTCGCGCTCGATGAACAGCGTCCCCACCGACGCGATCAACCAGCCTAGCAGCGGCCAGTGACGCACGTCGGACTTGGACACGAAGCGCGCGCGCGGGCACACCGCATGCAGCGCCGCGATGTCGAGCCACGAGACATGATTGGCCACCAGCAGGTTGGCGCCGGCGCGAAACTCGCCCTCGGCAACCAGACGCACGCCGATGGCGCGCAGCAAGCCGCGCGACCACCAGCCGATGCGCTGCTGGCGCCCCGCCGCGTCGAGCGTGGGGAAACGCAGCGCGACGACGGCCATGCCGTGCAACACGTGCAGCGCCACGCGGACCAGGCGCAACAGACCCACCAGAGCGCGCACGGGCTGCTTCAGGCCAAGTGAAAGGGCCGCGGCGTCACGACGGCACCGCTTCGTACGACACGCCGCCGGCCAGCACCGTGGCGCGCACCCGGCCCGGCAGCGCGGTGCCACTGACCGCGAAATCGAACGGGGTGTGCTTGCCCTGGCTCAGCAGCGACTGGCGCGACACGTGCCCCGTGTGATCGGGATCAAGCACGCAGACATCGGCCACACCGCCTTCGATCAGGCGCCCGACACTGGCGGCCAGCGCGCCCAGGCTCGAACCGAGCACGCGAGCCGGATCGCTGGTGACTCGCGCCAGCACAGTCTTCAGGTCGACACCGTCGTCCTGGCCCCACTTCAATGCCAGGCTTAACAACAACTCGACCGCGCTGGCGCCCGGCTCGGCCTCGGCGAACGGCAGGTTCTTGGCGTCGTCGGCCACCGGGTTGTGATCGGACACCAGCGCGTCGATCGTGCCGTCTGCCAGCGCTCGGCGCAGCGCCTCGCGATCGGCCTGCTGGCGCAGCGGCGGGCTCAGGCGCATGTCGGCATTGAAGTAGCCGATGTCGACATCGGTCAGGTGCAGCGACTGGCCGTTGACGTCGGCGGTGACCGGCAGCCCTTCGGCCTTGGCGCGCCGCACCAGCTCGACGCCGGCGGCACTGCTCAGGCGGCACAGATGCACGCGCGCGCCGGTGGCACGCACCAGCTCGATGATGGTGTGCAGCGCCACCGTCTCGGCGGCCACCGGCACGCTGGACAAGCCCATCCGCGTGGCCACGGCCCCACTGGCCGCCACGCCGGTGGACAGCCAGGCGTCCTGCGGCCGCAGCCACACGGTGTGGCCGAAGGTGGCGGCGTATTGCAACGAGCGCATCAGCAGGTTGTTGTCGCGCACCGGGTGATCGGCCTGCGAAAAGCCCACGCAGCCGGCCTCGCTCAGGTGAGCCATCTCGGTCAGCGCCTCGCCTTGCAGGCCGCGCGTCAGCGCACCCAGCGGAAACAGCCGGCACGACGACAGCTGGCGCGCGCGGAACTTCAGCATCTCCACCAGGCCGGGCTCGTCGAGCGGCGGGTCGGTGTCGGGCAGGCACACCAGGCTGGTGACGCCGCCGGCAGCGGCGGCCTTGAGCTCGCTTTGCAGCATGCCCTCGTGCTCGTGGCCCGGCTCGCGCAAGCGCACCGCGAGGTCGACCAGGCCCGGCATCACGATGCAGCCCGACGCGTCGATGCGGCGCTCGGGCTTGAAGTCCGACGGCGCGCGTCCGATCGCGACGATGCGCCCGGCAGCGATGGCCACGTCGGCCCGCTCGTCGCGGCCCGACGCGGGGTCGATGACGCGGCCGTTGTGAATGAGCAGCTTCACGTCAAGCCTCATTGCCGGCAATGATCGACATCACCGCCATGCGCACCGCGATGCCGAAGGTCACCTGCGGCAGGATCACGCTGGCCTGGCCGTCGGCGACGCTGGAGTCGATCTCGACGCCGCGATTGATCGGACCCGGGTGCATCACGATCGCATCGGGCTTGGCCAGCGCCAGCTTGTCGGGCGTCAGGCCGAAGGTCTTCGCAAATTCGGCGGCGCTCGGCAGCATCGCACCGGTCATGCGTTCGTTTTGCAGCCTGAGCATGATGATGACGTCGGCGCCGCGCATGCCCTCGGCCATGTCGTGGCACACGCGCACGCCCATCGCGCGCAGGTCGCCCGGCACCAGCGTGCGCGGCCCGACCACGCGCACCTCGGGCACGCCCAGCGTGGTGAGCGCGTGGATGTCGGAGCGCGCCACGCGCGAATGAACGATGTCGCCGACGATCGCCACCGTGAGCTGAGAGAAGTCGCGCTTGTAGTGGCGGATCGCGTACATGTCGAGCAGCCCTTGCGTCGGGTGCGCATGGCGGCCGTCGCCGGCGTTGACCACGTGCACGTGCGGCGCGCAGTGGCGCGCGATCAGGTGCGGCGCGCCCGACTCGCCGTGGCGCACGACGAACATGTCGGCATGCATCGCCGACAGGTTGGCGATGGTGTCGAGCAACGTCTCGCCCTTGGCGGTGGACGAGCGCGCGATGTCGAGGTTGATCACGTCGGCACTCAGGCGCTTGGCGGCGATCTCGAACGTGGTGCGCGTGCGCGTGCTGTTCTCGAAGAACAGGTTGAACACGCTCTTGCCCCGCAGCAGCGGCACCTTCTTGACCTCGCGGTCGTTCACCGACAGGAACGTACCCGCGGTGTCGAGGATGTGCACCAGCACCTCGCGCGGCAGGCCTTCGATCGACAGCAGGTGGATCAGCTCGCCGTTGGCGTTGAGCTGCGGATTGCGGCGCGACAACATGGACGTCAGGCCTTGTCTTCGAGAGCGAAAGCGAAACGACCGCCGTCCTTGCGCGCCAGCGTCAGGCGCTGCGTGGCCGGCAGCACCACCTTGGCCGCCGCGAACGAGGCCTGGATCGGCAACTCGCGCCCGCCGCGGTCCACCAGCACGGCCAGATCCACCGAATGCGGGCGACCGAAGTCGTAGAGCTCGTTGATCACCGCGCGGATGGTGCGGCCGGTGAACAGCACGTCGTCGATCAGCAGGATGCGGGCGCCGTCGATTGCAAACGGCAACCGCGTCGCGCCGCCGCCGCCGGCCAGGCCGCGCGCGCTGTAGTCGTCGCGGTGCAGCACACTCGAAATCAAGCCGGGCAGGCCAGGACGCTGCAGATCCGTGTGCAGCCGCTCGGCCAGCCAGGCGCCGCCCGACCAGATGCCCACCAGCGCCGTGTCGGGCTGCAGCAGACCCCGCACGCCGGACAGCAACTCGGTGTACAGCGCTTCAGCATCGAGACGCAGCATGCTCATCGCTGGCTATGCAGGAACTGCTCGAGGATCAACGCCGCGGCCGCTGCATCGACATCACTCGCGCCTTGCGCGATCGCTTCGACCGTGGTGTAGCGCTCGTCGACTTCGTGCACCGGCAGCCCAAAACGCCCGTGCAGCTGGCGTGCGAACGCTTTGGCCCGGCGTGTGTTGTCGTGCGGCGCGCCGTCGGGATGGCTGGGTACGCCCACCACCAGCGCATCGGGGCTCCACTCGGACACCAGGCGCGCGATCGCGCGCACGCGCGCATCGCCCATCGCCGCCACCGTGGTCAGCGGCTGTGCCTGCTTGAGCATCGAGTTGCCCACCGCCACGCCGACCCGACGGATGCCGAAATCAAATGCCAGGAATGAGAGGGGAGATCGGCGTCGCAGCGGCGCGGCTGCGCTCATGCGTGCCCGGCCTCCTGGCTCAGCATGCGCGGGTCGATGCCCAGCAGCGACAGCGCCTTGTCGTAGCGCTGTTCGATCGGCGTGTCGAAGATCACCTCGGGCGACGCGTTGACCGTGAGCCAGCCGTTGCGGCCGATCTCGTCTTCGAGCTGACCGGCGCCCCAGCCGCTGTAGCCCAGCGTCACCAGCACGCGCCGCGGGCCCGCACCGTTGGACATGGCCTCGAGCACGTCCTTGCTGGTGGTCATCTCCAGCCCGCCGGGGATCGCCAGCGTCGACGTATAGGGGCTCTCTTCACCGAGACGCTCGTGCAGCACGAAACCACGCTCGGTCTGCACCGGCCCGCCGAAGTACACCGGTTGCTCGGCGAGGTCTTTGCGGTCGAGCGACAACTCGACTTTCTCGAACAGGTTGCGCAGCTTGATGTCGATCGGCTTGTTGATGACCAGTCCGAGCGCGCCTTTCTCGGTGTGCTCGCACAGGTAGACCACAGTGCCCGCGAACGTGTCGTCGGCCATGCCGGGCATGGCGATCAGAAACTGATTCGTCAGGTCTATCCGGCTCGTGGCGGGCATGCGGCGATTCTATGCCTCAGGCGCCCCGACAAAGGCCGGCGTAACCCGCGGTGCCGCGCGGGCTTCGCCAAGCAATTGGCGGCACACTGCCGCAACGCCGCTGGCGCGATCCCACACGATGACGGACAAGCCCCTCGCCGCCGCCTTGGTGTGGTTGCGACGCGATTTGCGCGTGCACGACAACACCGCGCTGCACCACGCCCTGCACGCGGCGCGGCGCGTGTGGTGCACGTTCGTGTTCGACCGCACCATTCTCGACGCCTTGCCGCGCGTCGATCGGCGCGTCGAGTTCATCCGCGACACGCTGGTAGCGCTGGACCGTGACCTCGACGAGCTGGCGCAACGCGCAGGTGGCGCCGGCACCCGGTTGCTGGTACGCCACGGCGAGCCAGTGGAGCAGATCGTCGAACTGGCGCGGCAGCTTGGCGTGCAGGCGGTCTATGCGAGCCATGACGACGACCCCTACGCGCTGCAGCGCGACGCGCGTGCGCGCGGCGCGCTGGCGTCGCACGGGGTGGTGCTGCACACCAGCAAGGACCACGTGGTGTTCGAGCGCGACGAGGTGCTGAGCGCGGCGCGCACACCGTACAGTGTGTTCACACCCTACCAGGCGGCGTGGCTCGGGCAGCTCGACCCTCACGCGCTGGCTGAGCGGCCGGTGGCGGAGCTGGCGCACGCGCTGGCGCCGACGCCGCATGACACTCGCGTCGGCGTGCCAACGCTGCAGGCGATCGGCTTCGAAGCCAGCAACCTGCATGCATTGCGCCTTGACTGCGGCGAGCGCGGTGCGCAACGCATGTGGGCGCAGTTCATCGAGCGCATCGACGACTACTCGCGCACGCGCGACTTTCCGGCGATCAAAGGGCCCAGCTACTTGGGCGTGCACTTGCGCTTCGGCACGTTGTCGGTGCGCGAGGTCGTGCGCGAGGCCTGGCAGCGCACGCAGGGCGCATCGTCCGGCGCGCAAGCGTGGCTGTCGGAGCTGATCTGGCGCGAGTTCTTCCACCAGATCCTGCACCACCACCCTCATGTGGTGGGCCACGCCTTCAGGCGCGAGTTCGACGCGCTGCGCTGGGAGCATGGCAAGGTGGCCGACGCGCACTTCGCGGCCTGGTGCGGCGGGCGCACCGGCTATCCGCTGGTGGACGCCGCGATGCACCAACTCAATCAGACCGGCTACATGCATAACCGCCTGCGCATGGTCTGCGCGAGCTTTCTGTGCAAGCACCTGGGCCTGGACTGGCGGCGCGGTGAGGCGTATTTCGCCGAGAAGCTCAACGACTTCGATCTGGCCTCCAACAATGGCGGCTGGCAGTGGGCGGCCTCGACCGGCTGCGATGCGCAGCCGTACTTCCGCATCTTCAATCCGGTGACGCAAAGCGAGAAATTCGATCCCACCGGCGCCTTCATCCGGCGCTACCTGCCCGTGCTGGCCCGACTGCCCGACGCGCTGATTCACGCGCCGTGGCGCGCCCGTCCAGTGGATCTGGCGGCGGCCGGCCTGGCACTCGGCGGCGACTTCCCCGCGCCGATCGTCGAACACGGGGCCGCGCGCGCCGCCACGCTGGCGCGCTACGCCGCCGTCAAGGGCCGAGGTGCACCCAGCGCGCGATGAGCGCGCCGTACTTGCCCGGCCACTGCTGCAGGCCATCGTCCTGCGCATCGAACACGCTGTGCAGGAACGCCAGCGCCAGCTCCTGCGTGGCGCCCTTGACCCGTGGATTCAGCAGCACGCCACCAGTGGCCGCACGGTCGGTGAAGATGTTGTGCGAGCCGCCTTCGAAGACCGCCAGCGTCTTGATGCGGCTGCCGGCGGCGTCAAACACGGCCAGGCGGTCGTCCGGCGCCGAGTAGTACCCCGGCACGCGGATCACGTCTTCGGTGGCCGTGATGTGCAGCGTCGGCAGCGTGAGCGTGCCCAGGATGCGGTCGAGCGCCGGCTCGCCGTAGAACGGCGGCGCCGACAGCAGCAGCGCGGCGCGGATGCGCGGGTCGCGAAATTCGACGCTGTGGCCATTGCGTTGCAGCGTCGCGCCGGCGGCCAGCATCACGGTGTTGGCGCCGTACGAATGGCCGGCAGCCGCGATGCGCGTGCGGTCGATGCGCTCGCCGTAGGCGCTGTGATCGAGCAGTTCGTCGAGGGCAAAGCGCAGATCGCGCACGCGCTGGATGGCCTCGTCCTCGCTGGCCGCTTTCCACAACCGGTTGACGACCCCGAACGGATTGCCGAACCACAGCTGCCGATCGCTGCCCACATGCTGCAAGTGCAGGCTGGCGATGCCATGACTGGCAAAGTGCTTGCCCAGGTAGCTGTAGCCCAGGCGTGAGCCGCCGATGCCGTGCGAGAACACGACCAGCGGCACCGCCGCACCGCCGGCCGTCTGCGCGGGCCAATACAGCCGCACCGGCACCGCGCGGTCGCGCGTGGCATCGACCCAATCGAAATCGCTGACCAGCGGCTCGGACGCCCCGGCGGCTGCCGGTGCCGGCGCGTCGGCGACCGCCGGCAATGGCGTGAGCGCGGCCAGCCACAGGGCCGCCATGGCGCTGAAGACCATGCGGCGCCACGGCCGCGAAGCGCGAACGATGTGCATGACAACTCGAAGAGTGAGCGCGCGACCTGCGCGGGGCGCGTCCGTGGATCACCGCGGAAACAACGCGCCGCCCGCTGGCGCCGGGCGCATGGTAGCGACAAGCCAGTCTTGCGGCCGTCAGCCACCCCGTGACCGAGCGGTCAGAACAGCTCGACGTCGCCCGTCTTCTGGCCTTCGAGCAACTCGCCGCGCGCCACCAGCGCGGCGTGCTCGGCCACCTGGTTGCGGCCGTTGGCCTTGGCCCAATACACCGCCTTGTCGGCGCGCTCGAACGCCACGCTGGGGTTGTCGCCCACGCGCACGTCGGTGAAGCCGATCGACACCGTGATGCGGCCCACCTGCGGAAACGCATAAGCCTCGGTGGCCGCGCGCAGGCGCTCGAACGCGCGGGTGGCGTGGCCGTCGCTGCCACAGCGCAACAGCACGACGAATTCTTCGCCGCCGAAGCGGTACAGCCGGTCGTGGAAACGAAAGCTGGCACGCATCAGGCGCGACAGCAACAGCAACACCTCGTCGCCGATCAGGTGGCCATGGCTGTCGTTGACCCGCTTGAAGTGATCGATGTCGATGATGCCGAGGTAGGCCTTGGAGCCGCGCCGCGTTTCGCGTCGTGTCTCCGCCGGTGCCTGCCCCCCGGAGGTGATCGCGCAGGTTTTGTAGAACGCGTCGTCGAAGGTCTTGCGGTTGAGCAAGCCGGTGAGCATGTCGCGCTCGCTGTAGTCGAGCAGGCCCTGCACGTTGCGGTACACCCGCAACATGCTGCTGACCGTGCGCAGTTGTTCGGCGTCGAGGTCGGCGCGGCTTTCGATCTCCAGCACGCCGACCGCGTCGAGATCGGTCAGCAGCGGGAAGCAGGTCATGTGGGTGATGCCTGGCACCTCCACCGGCTCTTGCTTGCGCAGGCACTCCAGGCGCGCCGGGAAGGCTTCCAGCTTGGGCAGCTCGTCGAACTCGGTCCACAGCGAATCGGCGCTGGCTGCCACGTCGCCTTCGGCCAGGCGCGCACGCACCAACCAGTGCTGTTGCGGACCATCGCCGACGTGGTGGCACACAGTCACCGCCAGCGGCCGCAGCAGGTCGCGCAGCACACCGACCAACGTGGTGTCGAGCACGTCCCGATCGCGAAAGCCCGTCAGCTCGGCAAGATGATCAGCGACGTGTGGCATGCCGGCCATTGGTTGCGCTCGGCGGCCCCGCGCTAACCTGCGACACGCCCTCAGGCGTTGGCGGAGGCCCTGGCGTAGCGGGCCACCAGTGACAGCAAGTCTTCCTCGGCGTACGGCTTGCCGAGATAGTGGTCGACGCCGAGCTCGGCCGCGTAATCCTTGTGCTTTTGCGCGATGCGCGAAGTGATCATGATCACCGGCAGATCGGCCAGCTTGGGGTCGGCTCGCAGGTTGCGCACCAGGTCGAAGCCGTCCATGCGCGGCATCTCGATGTCTGACAACAACACCGCGGGACGCTCTTCGCCGAGCTTTTCGAGGCCTTCCAGGCCGTCCTTGGCCAGCGTGACGCGATAGCCCTCGCGCTGCAGCAGGCGCTGCGTGACGCGACGCACCGTGAGCGAGTCGTCGACCACCAGCACCAACGGGGCTTGCGGCTCGGCAGATTGTTCGACCACCGGCACGTCGGGCGTGACGATCGCCGCGCGCGTCATCGCCCACGCCGATTCGCCATACAACGTGGCCAGCGCCACCGGGTTGTAGATCAGCGCCGGCTCACCGGAAGGCAGCAAGGTCATGCCGGCCAGGCCCGGCAGCCGCACCAGCTGCGGCCCCAGGTTCTTGACCACCACTTCCTGGTTGCCTAGCACTTCGTCGACGTGCAGCGCGATGCGCTGTGCCGCGCTGCGGATGATCACCACAGGCTGCGCGCGTGTGCCCTGTTGGCCGCGTGCGTTGGCCTGCAGCAGCGCGCCAAGCCAGAAGAACGGCAGGCTGCGGTCGTCGATGCGGAACGCGCTGGTCGCATAGGCGGTCTGGAGCTCGCTTTGCGGCGATCGCTTGACGATCTCCACCAGCGTCGAGGGCACCGCCACTTTCAACTCGCCACAGCGCAGCATCACCACCTGCGTCACCGCGGTGGTCAGCGGCAGCACCAGGCGGAAGCTGGTGCCGCGCCCGGCCGCGGTTGCGGTCTCGATGCGGCCGCCCATCGCATTGACGTCGGCGCGCACCACGTCCATGCCAACGCCGCGTCCGGCCAGGCCGGTCACCGCGTCGGCCGTCGAGAAGCCCGGCGTGAAGATCAGATTGGCCAGCTCGGCATCACCGGGGTTCGCGCCGGCGGTGATCAGGCCCATCGCGCGGCCCTTCTCGCGGATGCGCGGCAGGTTCAGGCCCGCGCCGTCGTCGCGGAACTCCACCGAGACTTCGTTGCCCTCTTGCGTGACCGTGATGACGATCGAACCGGTGGGGTCCTTGCCTGCGGCGGCACGCGCCGCCGGCGATTCGACACCGTGGGTCACGCAGTTGCGCAGCAAGTGCTCGAAGGCACCGGTCATGCGGTCGAGCACGCCGCGATCGATTTCGATCGCGCCGCCGACGATGTCCAGGCGCACCTGCTTGGCGGTTTCCTTGGCGGCCTGCCGTACCAGGCGATACAGGCGCTCCGACATGCTCTCGAACTCGACCATGCGCGTGCGCAGCAGGTCGTCCTGCAGGTCGCGCGTCAGGCGCGCTTGCGCGGCCAGTTCGTCTTCGGTCGACTGCAGCGTGCGTTGCAGGCCGCGCTGCACGGTGGCCACGTCGTTCACCGACTCGGCCATCATGCGCGTGAGTTCCTGGAACCGCGTGAAGCGGTCCATCTCCAGCGGGTCGAACGACTGCGCCGATGCCTTGGCGGCCTCCATGCGCGAGACGATCTGCGTCTCGGCCTGCAGTTCGATGTCGCGCAGTTGCCGGCGCAGACGCTCCAGGTTTTCGGTCAAGTCACCGAGCGCCGACTTCAGTTGCGCGACATCGGTCTCGATGCGCGCGCGCGTGATGCTGACCTCACCAGCGTGGCTCACCAGGCGATCGAGCAGCTGCGAGCGCACGCGCACCGCAGATTGGTTGTTCGCCACCACAGCAACGGGTACCACCGCCGTCGCCGCGTCCGAGGCGGCGCCGAAGCGACCCCAGTCGATGATGGCGGACTGCAGCGCCGGCGCGGCGGGCGGTTGCGGTGCAGCGGGTGGCAGCGCGGTCGATGCTTGCGGTGCGGCCGGTTTCTGCGGCGCCGCACTGATCGCAGGCAGCACCTCAGGCATCGCCACCAGCGGCGCCACCGGCGTTCTCGCCTGCGTGACCTCCACCGCAGGGGCCTGCGGCTCCAGCGGCATCGGTTGCGAGTGATCGACCTCGCCACGCCGCAGCATCTCGAAGCGGGTTTGGATCGCATCCACGCGACCGACCAGCCGTTCAATGTCGGCGGCGTTGGCGTGACCACGCCCGACCAGGTGCTCGATGGCGGTTTCCAAGCGGTGCGCCATCTCGCCCAGGCGCATCGCGCCGGCCAGACGCGCGCCTCCCTTGAGCGTGTGCAGCGTGCGCATGCACGCCGACGCAGCGGCAGCCTCGGTGGGCCGACGCACCCATTCACGCATGCGCGACTGCAGCTGCGGGATCAGCTCCTCGCCCTCTTCCTCGAAGATCGGGAACAGCTCGGCGTCGACCGCATCCACGGCATCGATGTCGTCTTCGGCGTCCAGCGCATCGGGCCGCGCCGAGGCGGCGAGCGTGGCCTGGCGCGGCGCCGCCGTGGACAGCTCACCCAGCGTGCGCAGTTCAGTGCCACCGAACTCGGTGAAGTGCGGCAGCGGCGCTATCGGCGCGAAATCTGAAGGAGGCTTGCGCTCGACAGTCCGGGCTTCCAACGGTGCAGCCGGCGCCGGCACCACCATGTGTTCGTGCTCAGACAGGAAACGCAGCAGATCAGGATCGGGCGCCTTGACGAATCCGGCGGCGAACTGGTGCAGCAGGCGACGGATTTCCTCGGCGGCCGCGGCAAACAACTGGGCCTCTTCGGCCACCCCGTGGCCGCGCGCGTTGGTCCGCGACAGCGCATGCTCGAGCGAGCGCGCCAGGTTGGACAGGTCGGTGTAGCCCACAGCGGCGCAGTTGCCGGCCAGCGAGTGCGCGTGCGCGACGGTGCTCTCCCCCACCGGCCGCTGCAGCTCGTGCGACCACTCGGCCAGCTCGGTGGCGAGCCGGCGCGAGTGCTCATCGGCTTCGTTGAGGAAGATGTTGAACAGCGGGATCGGGATGCGCAGCGAGCCGATGACCTTGATCTGGTCGGAGTCGCTCGCCGGCGGCATGCCGCCGACCACCCGCGCGAGGCCGGGAGTCATGTCGAGATCAACCGTGCGGCTCACGGCAGCCAGTGACGCTTCTTGGAAGCGGCCGGTCTCGGAGTCGATGAAGGGCCCCAGCGCCGCCGGCATGGTCTGCAGACCGTCGGGTTTGGTTTCCGGCGCCACCGACACGTCGCGCGGGGCCAGAGGCTCGGCCTCGACCTCCGGCAGATCGAGCTCGATCAGCTCGATCGCCTCGGCTGCGGGCGCCGGAGCCTCCAATTCGCCCGCAGGCATGGCCTGGGTCGGCATGTCGGACAACGTGAAGACCTCGGTCGATTCGCCTGGCGCATCGAGCTCGAAGTCCAGATCAACCGTCACCTCCGGCACTGCCAGAGTCGGCACCTGTGGCGGCGGCTCGGCTGCGGCCACCACGACAGGTGGGGCCACCGCGCGCACAACGGGTGCGCTCGGCGCAGCAGCCACTGGCGCGGCGGGGGCGGCCGGCACGGCCGGCCTGGCGGGCACGCTCGGCGCCGCCGGCTGCGTGAGGGGCGCCAGCGCACCGTGTTCACTGGACGCACCATCGCTCACCGGAATGCGGCGGCGATCGTTGCGCAGCGCATCGGCCGCGCGGCCCACCGTGCGGTGCTGGAAGGCGGCCGTGTCTCCGGCAGCAACCCCTTCGATCCAGCGCCCCAGGTAGTCGAGCGCTTCGCCACTGAAACCCAGCAGATCGTTGTCCGCGGCGCCGCTGTCGGCCAGCCGCGCGTTGTACAGCTGCTCGCAACCCCAGGCGGCCTCGCCGAAATCCTTCAGGCCGACCATGCGCGAACTGCCCTTGAGCGTGTGGAACGCGCGCCGCACGGACGTCATCTCGCCCATGTCGTTGGAATTCTTCGCCAACTGGGCCAACGCGTCACGGGCCGTCTGCATCACCTCGCGCGCTTCCTCGAGGAAGATCTCGCGCATCTCGGCATCGTCTTCGAGGCCGGTCTGGGCAGAGACCACTGGCGCAGCAGCGGCCGCGGGCAGTGGCTTGAGCGGCGCGAACTGGCTCGGCTGCGCATCGGCGCGCGGCTTGGCCAACTCGGTCATCACTTGCGCAGCCTGCGCCAATGCTTCTTTGCGCTCGTCGCCTGAGGTCGCCTTGGTCAGCGCGCGCTGCGCCTTGTCGGCCGCACTGGCGATGCCGCGCTGATCGGCGGCCTCGGCCTGCCGCGCCAAGCGCTCCAGCTCGCGAGCCACGTCGCCGGCATCCGCGCCGGCAGCCGCCGACTTGGCGATCGCGCCGGCTTGATCAACCAGGCCCTGGTCGGCCGCCGGCAGTTCGTCGAACGACCCGAACACCGACGGACGGTGCGCACGGTCCATCACCGACATCAGGTTGCCGTTGCTCGCGTCGAAGCGGAACAGCGACTTGGCCATCTGCGGCTGCACGCTGAGCATGTCGATCAGGAAGCTCAGCGCGCCAAGGTTGTCGGCCAATCGCTCGAAGGCGGCCTGATGCGGCCCGGTGTCGGCCGCGTCCGAGGCGATCAACGTGTCGACGTCGTCGCGCATGCGAACGACCGCCTGCGATGCATGGTCCTGGCCGAGCACCGACAACACACCGCGCATCGAAGAGAGCTGTCCGGGCACCGAGATCAGCACTTCGCGCTGCGCCGGGTTGCGGAAGAACTCGTCGATGTGCTTTTCGATCTCCGACAGCGAGGCGCGCAACTCCTGCACCACGCTGCCCATCGTCTGGCGATCGGAGACGCGACGGTACAGGTCTTCCATCCAGACCTCGAGCGCACCGGGCGAATGTCCCTGGCGCACGCCGTCGACGCGCTGCGCCAAGCGCAGCACGCGGCCGGCCAATTCGGGATGGTCGAGGTCTTGATCTTCCAGCGACGCATCCACGTAGAGCAGGCTGGTGGCCACCTCCATTGCGTGCTCGGGCGCGACCGCGCCGCCGGCATGCACGGCGTGCGCCGCCGACTGCAGCAGCGATTTGGCGAGCGTCTCGCCCTCGGGGTACAGCTTCTGCAGCGACTCGCCCACCAGCGCGAACTGCTCGGCCAGGCCAGGCAGGCGTTGGTTGTCGCCGCCGGCCACTGCCGACCACACGTCCTTGGCGGCGGCCACGCGCTTGCGGGCCTGCGCCAGCAGCGAGGGGTCGAAGCGCCCCAGACGGGCACTCTCGTAGTCAACCGCCGAGCTGGGCTTGAGGTCGAATGCCTTGCGCGCCGCGGCCAGCCGCGGGCCGGCGTCCTTGCCGGCACCGGGCACCGCCTGCGCACAGAAGAACAACAGGTCTTGCGCCAGCCGGTCCGACGGATCGGCACCCTCACCGGCACGCAGCTGCGCCAGCAAGCGCGAGGCCAACCGCTTGCCGTAGAGGTCGGCCTTCAGGAGCCCTTTGGCCTGTCCCTCGTAGACGGCCGCCGCCAGCTGCCACAGCGTGGCCAGGCGATCCTTGCTGCCGGCCGCTAAACCGGCGAGCAGATCGCTCAAGCGCTGCGCCGCGCCGGCATCGCGCCCGCGCATCAGTGCCAGTGTCTCGGCCTCGAGTTGCGATTGCGTGTCGGCATCGGCGCGCTTGGCCGGCCGCGTATCGGCTGCCGGGACCACACGCCACTGCCAGTCCTTGGTCCACAGGTCGGCCGGATGAATACGGCCAGCCCCGGCCAGCTCTTGCAGCGCCTTGTACTGCGGGAACATGGCGGCCGGCGAGATCAGCTTGCCGGCCAGCAGGCGCGCCAGATAGTCCAGCAGCGCGAACGAACCGCGCTCGAGCGTTTCGACGGCCGCGGGCGTCAGGCCGCGACTGCGGCCAGCCAGGCGCGTGATCGCCGCCTCCGAGGCACGCAGCATCAGCGCGGCGGTGGGCAGGCCCACCAGCTCGAGCGCACCGGCACCCTGGTGCATTTGCGAGCGCGCATGACGCAGGATCGCAGGGTCGACGGTCTCGACGTCGGAATGGCCGGCGGTGTCGGCTTCCTTCAGGTAACGACGCAGCGACTTGTGCGCGGCCTCCAGCGTACGACGCAGCTCGTCGTGCACCCAGGCCAGGGCGCTCAGGTCGTGGGTCACCTCGTTGTCGCGTGCAGCGGACATGTGCGATCCACCCGGAGTGAGTTGCTTCAGCTGACCTTGAATCGCGCCACCGATTGCTTGAGCTCTTCAGCGCTGCGCGACAGCTCGCGCACCATCTGCGCCGTCGAGCGCGTGCCCTCTCCGGTCTGCTCGGTCACCGCAAAGATGTGCTGGATGTTCGACGCCACCACGTTGGCCGATTGGGCCTCGCTGGACGCCTGCGTGGAGATGTTCTCGATCAGCTCGGCCAGTTGACGCGTGACTCGGTCGATGTCGCCCAGTGCGCTACCGGCCGCGTCGGACAGTCGTGCACCGTCGACCACGCCCTGCGTCGAGCGCTCCATGGCGGCCACCGCGTCTTGGGTGTCGGTCTGAATGGTCTTGACCAGCGCCGCGATCTGCCGCGTGGCGTCGCCCGAACGTTCAGCCAGTCGCTGCACTTCTTCGGCAACCACCGAGAAGCCGCGGCCGGCTTCACCGGCGGACGCCGCTTGAATAGCGGCGTTCAAGGCCAGCACGTTGGTCTGTTCGGTAATGTCCGAGATCAGCTCGGTGATTTCACCGATCTCTTGCGACGACTCGCCCAGCCGCTTGATGCGCTTGGAGGTTTCCTGGATCTGGTCGCGGATCGAGTTCATACCGCCGATGGTGTTTTGCACCGCCGACAGGCCCGACTCGGCAGCTGCCAGCGAGCGGCGCGCCACCTGGGCGGTTTCTTGCGCCTGCGTGGACACCTGGTTGATTCGGTTGGCCATCTGCAGCACCGACTCGCCGGTGTCACGGATCTCGCGCAGCTGTTCGGTCGATGCCGCCAGCAGTTCGGTCGACGTGGCTTCCACCTGCTGCGTCGTCTCGGTCACGCGGCTGGCCGTACCCTGCACCTGGGCCACCAGAGAACGCAGCTCTTCCACCGTGTAGTTCACCGAGTCGGCGATGGCGCCGGTGATGTCTTCCGTCACCGTGGCCTGCTGCGTCAAGTCACCCTCAGCGACCGACTGCAGCTCGTTCATCAATCGCAAAATGGCGGCCTGGTTGGCGTCGTTGACGCGCTTGGCTTCCTGCTCCTGGCGCTCGGCCTCGTGGCGCTGCGCTTCGGCGGTCTGCGCACGTTGCGCCTGGTCCTGCACGAACAGCCGCAGGAAACCGATACCGCCCACCACCATCATCAGCACCGACAGCAGCATCACCGACAGATGCGTCATGCGGATGCCGGTTTCCTTGCCGAGCTGGTCTTGCAGCGTCTCCAGGCCTTTGCGCAGCGGTTCGCTGTCGTTCAGGATGCCGGCCTGCGCCTCACGCGCGGTGACAAGGCCTTGCAAGTTGCCCAGAATCGAGCTCGCCTGCGCGCGGGTCTCGTCGTACTGCTTGATCAACTGGCGCAGGCGGTCCTTGGTCTGTGCGTCCTTGGTGCCAGGCAGGCGCAGTTCCGGGTTGCCGTTATTCAAGCCTTCGGCGATTTCGCGGAATGAATTCAAGTCCTTGCCCAACAAGAACACGGCCTCGGGGCTCACGCCCTCGATGGTCAGGAACTCGTTGGCGCTCTTGCCGATGCGCTGCGTCAACATCACCAACTGGCCGACCGCCGCCAGCTCGGCCGGGGAGGCTTCCTGTTGCAGCTTCAGCGACGACACCGTCTCGGCGGTTTCCAGCAGGTCGGCCGACTGGCGATTGATCGTGCGCAGCGCCTGGCCCACCTGGGTCAGCGTCTTCTGCTGGCTCAGCACGTGGTTGGCGTTGCGTTCGGCGCGGTCGACCAGCGGCAGCAGCGGCTCGATGGTGTCTTGTACGCTGGACGGCGCGGCGGCCAGCTCGCCCTCGCCGTTGCGCAGTCCGCGCACGTTGGTGGCCAGCACGGTCGACGAGTCGCGCACTTCCGGGAACGCCTGAGCACTACCCACCAGGGCCTGCGACACCGACTTGGCCAGCCGTTGCGACTGCATCAGCGCTTGGCCGACGGCGGCCACCTGATTGGCGCCGCGGCTGGCAGCGCTCAGCGCCAGCACGGTGCCCAGCACCAGGCCGAGCAGGCCGAGCAGCACGACACCGCCGAGGATGCGCTGCTGTTCGGGAACGGTCTTGTTGCCGATCAGCGGCAGCGCCGCCGCGACCACCGGCGCAGCGTGCTGTGGGCGCGACTCGTTGAAGTCGGGCGCCATCTCCGAAGGCGCAGCCTCCGAAATGATCGATGTGCTGATCTGGCGCGTCGCCTGTGACGGGTGCATGTCCAGCGACACCGTGCTGGCGTGTTGATTGCTCCGATCGGAAGCAGACCCGCCGTGCGGCAGCACCATTTCGTCGAACGGAGACAACTCGGCAGTCGCGACGCCGCCGTTGCCTCGGCCCTTCGCCTTGAATCGTTCCATGAAGCCCATACGAGTCCTCTCGTCGTCCTGCACCTAGATGCCAGTCGCTGTTCCCACGCCTCGCGCCAACGGCCGCTTCAGGCCGCAATCGCGAGAAACTGCACATCGGCCGCCAGTGCGGCCAATTTGATTTCTTGCCAGTCGCGGCCGCCCTTGTCGTGCCAGCGTGCGCCAGCGAACGCCGGCCGCTGCGACTGGGACTCACCGGCCTGACCGCTCAATTCGTTTTCGTGCCGCAGGCCTGCCAGGCGATCCACCAGCAACGCGCAGTTCACGCCGAGAGACGGATTCAGCGCCACCAGGCGCGCCCCTTCGGCTCCGTGCTCTTGCACGCTGCGCGCACGCAGGCCCAAGAACACCGCCATATCAACCACACCGTGCAGGCCGCCGCGCAGGTTGGCCACGCCGGCAAACCACGGGCGCGTGTGCGGCACCGGCATCACGCGCCCGGCATTGAAGATCTCGCCGGCCTGATCCAACGGCAACAGCAGGCCCTGGGTGGCGCACTCCACCGCGAGCCAGGCGTGGGCCGCCGGCTCGTTGCGCGCCACCTGCATGCGCTGGGCGAGCCGCGTCTGCAGCTCTCGCAGGGCTTCTTTGTTGGCCATGACCGCTTGCCGTCCCTGGTTGCCTGATCAGTCGAAGGCCTTGATCTTGGCGATCAACTCATCGGCCACCACCGGCTTGACCACGTAGTCGCGCGCGCCCTGGCGCATTCCCCACACGCGGTCGGTCTCTTGATTCTTGCTGGTGCACATGATCACCGGCACGTCGGCGAAGGCCGGGTCGCGCGTGATCGCACGCGTGAGCTGAAAGCCGTTCTGGCCCGGCATCACCACGTCCATCAGGATCAAATCGGGCTTGTCTTCAGCCAAGCGGCGCATGGCCTCTTCGCCGTTCTCGGCCGTGCGCACGGCATAGCCGCGCTTGGACAGCATGTCCGACAGGTGGTGCAACTCGGTCTTCGAGTCGTCCACCAACAGCACCTTTTTGATCGTCATCTAGTCTCTCCTGCAGGCCGCAAGCGCAGCCAGCGCAATTCACGCGCTCTGCGCACCTCGCTCAGCGTAACGGCTGAATTGCTCTACGGCGCGTAGCAGTTGTTCCTTCGTGAAAGGTTTTGTCAGGTATTCCTCGGAACCGACCATCCGGCCCCGCGCCTTGTCGAACAGGCCGTCCTTGGATGACAACATGATCACGGGCACGTGGGCGAAGCGCGGGTTGCGCTTGATGATGGCGCAGGTCTGGTAGCCGTCCAGGCGCGGCATCAGGATGTCGCAGAAGATCAGCTTCGGGTCGTGGTCATTGACCTTGGCCAGCGCGTCGAAGCCGTCTTCGGCCAGCACCACTTCATAGCCGCCCTGGCGCAGAAAAATCTCGGCGCTGCGACGGATCGTGTTGCTGTCGTCGATGACCAGCACCTTCGCTGAGGGCGCCCCCTCGGACACTTCGTTAGCCACGGACTCTCCTTGGGTAGCTGTGTAGACGGGGCGTCGGATGGTGCGCCGATGCGCCTCAGACCTGCACCATCTCGAAATCTTCCTTGCGCGCGCCGCATTCCGGACAAGTCCAGTTCATCGGCACGTCGCTCCATCGCGTACCCGGCGCTAGCCCGTGCTCTGGATCACCAGCGGCCTCGTCGTATATCCAGCCGCAAATCAGGCACATCCAGGTGCGCGGTTCACTCACGTCGATCGCATCGCTCACTACAATGAGGAATCATTGTATCCACGCGTTTTGGCCAAAAGCCAAAGCCACGTAGGCACCTACGCAACATTCTTCACAATCCCCTAGAGGTCGATCTGCACTGTGAAGATTGACTCACTCGAGGGACACTGGCTCCACATCCATGGCTTCCGACCTGCCCACCGGCAGCACCCCCGACACCAGCGAAGGCGCTGCGCAAGAAAGCGGCGCGCCCAGTTGCGTGATGACCTTCAACGCCGCCGACCCGAGTGGGGCCGGTGGCATCGCGGGTGACGTGGCCACGCTGGCGGCGATGGGCGCGCACGGGCTGCCGGTGACCACCGCCTTGCTGATGCGCGACAGCGCCGAGGTGTTCGACCAGCACGCGATCGACGCCGAGGCCATTGCCGAGCAGGCACGCACGGTGCTCGAGGACATCACCGTGTCCGGCTGGAAGGTCGGCTTCCTCGGCAGCGCCGAAGGCGTCAGCGCGGTGGCCGAGGTGCTGTCCGACTACCCTGACATCCCGCTGGTGTCGTACCTGCCCAACCTGGGTTGGCTCGACGACGATGCGGCCGCGCAGTACCTGGAGTCCTTTCGCGAGTTGATCCTGCCCGCCACCGAGGTGCTGGTGGGCAACCACAAGACACTGACCGACTTCCTGCTGCCCGAGTGGGACTCCGATCGGCCGGCGTCGGCGCGCGAACTGGCGGTGGCCGCCGCTGAGCACGGCACCCGCTTCGTGTTGGTGACCGGCATCATGCTGCCGGCCAAGGGCAGCGAGCAGTTCATCGACAACGTGCTGGCATCGCCGCAAGGTGCATTGACCGGCGAGAAGTTCGAGATGTTCGACACCGCGTTCGTCGGTGCCGGCGACACGCTCTCCGCAGCGCTGGCCGCGCTCCTGGCCGCTGGCAACGAGCTGCACGCGGCGGTGGGCGAAGCGCTGGCCTTCATGGACCAGAGCCTCGACGCGGGATTTCGCCCCGGCATGGGCAGCGTGGTGCCCGACCGCTTCTTCTGGGCGCTGCCACCGGCGCAAGAGACCCCCGAAGGCGAGCCGCCTGTGGGCACTGGCGAGGAGCCGAGCGCCGAGCCGTCCGAAGGCAAGGGCAAGCCCGTGCAACGGCGCGTGCATTGACCCCCGGTTGCCGAAATGGCTGACACCAATCAGGCCCTGTTCGAGCGTGCGCAGCGCGTGATCCCTGGAGGCGTCAACTCGCCGGTGCGCGCGTTTCGCGCGGTCGGCGGCACGCCGCGTTTCATCGCGCGCGCGCAGGGTGCATACCTGTGGGATGCCGAGGGCCGGCGCTACATCGACTACATCGGTTCGTGGGGGCCGATGATCCTCGGTCACGGCCACCCCGCGGTACTCGAGGCGGTGCAGCGCGCCGCGACGCGCGGCTTGAGTTTCGGCGCGCCCACCGAGGCCGAGATCGAGTTGGCCGAGGCCATGATTCAACATGTGCCGAGCGTCGAGCAGGTGCGGCTGGTCTCCAGCGGCACCGAGGCGGCGATGAGCGCGATGCGCCTGGCACGCGGCGCCACCGGGCGCAGCAAGCTGATCAAGTTCGAGGGCTGCTACCACGGCCATGCCGACGCGCTGCTGGTCAAGGCGGGCTCGGGCCTGGCCACCTTCGGTCATCCCACCAGCGCGGGAGTGCCCGCTGAAGTGGTGCAGCACACGCTGGTGCTCGAGTACAACAACCTCGCTCAGCTGGAAGCCGCTTTCGCGCAGCATGGGCGCGAACTCGCCTGCGTGATGATCGAACCGATAGCCGGCAATATGAACTTCGTGCGTGCCCAGGTCCCCTTCATGAAGCGATTGCGCGAGTTGTGCACCGGGCACGGCGCGCTGCTCGTCCTCGACGAGGTGATGACCGGTTTTCGTGTCGCCCTCGGCGGTGCGCAGAGCTTGTACGCCAAGCAGATCCCGGGGTTTGCACCCGATCTGAGCGTGTTCGGCAAAGTGATCGGCGGTGGCATGCCGCTGGCCGCGTTCGGCGGGCCGCGCGCGGTGATGGAGCTGCTGGCGCCGCTCGGGCCGGTGTACCAGGCGGGCACGTTGTCGGGCAATCCGGTGGCCACTGCGTGCGGGCTGGCCACGCTGCGCGAGATTGCCAAGCCCGGCTTCTTCGACGAGTTGGCCGCGCGCACCCGTTCGCTGGTTGCGGGCTTGCTCGACGCTGCGCGCGCGGCAGGCGTGCCGCTGGCCGCCGACAGCGAAGGCGGCATGTTCGGTTTCTTCTTCGCCGAGCAGTTGCCGCAGCACTTTGCTGCTGTGATGGCCAGCGACAAGGAGCGCTTCAACCGCTTCTTCCACGCCATGCTGAACGCGGGGGTGTACCTCGCGCCGGCGCTGTACGAGGCTGGCTTCGTGAGCGCGGCCCACACCCCCGAGGACATTCGCGCCACGCTCGACGCCGCCCGCGATGCACTGGCGACGCCGGCGCACTGAGCTCTGGGTCGAGGGTGTGGGGCCTCCCTAGAATGCCCGCCATGCACATCCACATCCTCGGCGTCTGCGGCACCTTCATGGGCGGCCTGGCGGCAATCGCACGCGAGGCCGGGCATCGCGTCACCGGGTGCGACGCCAACGTGTACCCGCCGATGAGCGACCAGCTGCGCGCCCTGGGCATCGAGCTGCTCGAGGGCTACGGCGCCGACCAGTTGGCGCTCAAGCCCGACCTGTTCGTCGTCGGCAACGTGGTGACGCGCGGCAATCCGCTGATCGAGGCCATTCTCGATGCCGGCGCGCCCTACACCAGCGGCCCGCAGTGGCTGGCCGAACACGTGCTGCAAGGACGTCACGTGATGGCGGTGGCCGGCACGCACGGCAAGACCACCACCACGTCGATGCTGGCCTGGATCCTCGAGTGCGCCGACTGCAAGCCCGGCTTCCTGGTGGGAGGGGTGCCGCAGAACTTCGGCATCTCGGCGCGCGCCGGCGCCGGGCCTTGTTTCGTCATCGAGGCCGACGAGTACGACACCGCGTTCTTCGACAAGCGCAGCAAGTTCGTGCACTACCGGCCACGCACGGCGGTGCTGAACAACCTGGAGTTCGATCACGCCGACATCTTTGCCGACTTAGCCGCCATCGAAACGCAGTTCCACCACCTGGTGCGCACCGTGCCCGCGCGAGGGCGGCTGATCGTCAACGCGCGCGAAGCCTCGCTGGCCCGCGTGCTCGAGCGCGGGTGCTGGAGCGAGGTGCAGCGCTTCGGCGCGCGCAAAGAGGAGCCTGGCACGCTGCGCGCGCGCGGCGAGCCCAACGCCTTCGACGTCTTGCGCGGCAGCTTGAAGATCGCACGCGTCGAGTGGTCGCTGCTGGGCGAACACAACCAGCTCAACGCGCTGGCCGCGCTGGCTGCGGCCGAACACGTGGGCGTCGACCCCGAGGTCAGCGCCGCCGCGCTGGCTCGCTTCGAGAACGTGCGGCGGCGGCTCGAATTGCGCGGCGAGGCCGCTGGCGTCAAGGGGTACGTCGACTTCGCGCACCACCCGACGGCGATGCACACTACGATCGCCGGCCTGCGCCGCAAGATCGACCACGACATCACGTCGCCCGGCGCGGCGCCGCAACGCATCCTGGCGGTTTTCGAGCCGCGCTCCAACACCATGAAGCTGGGCACGATGAACGCCCATCTGCCATGGGCGCTGGAAGAAGCCGACCTGTCGTTCTGCCTGCAGGGCGACTACGGCTGGGACGCCGCCGCGGCCCTGGCGCCGATGGGCGCGCAGGCGGTGGTGGCGGCTAGCGTGGACAAGTTGGTCGATCACGTCGTGCGCGCGGCGCGCTCGGGCGACCACGTGCTGGTGATGAGCAACGGCGGTTTCGGCGGCATCCACGGCAACCTGCTGACCGCCTTGCAAACGCGTCGCTGAAGGCGCGGCCGGTGACCAGCCACCTCCTGTACCTGCACGGCTTTCGCTCGTCACCGCAGTCGTTCAAGGCGCGTTTGCTGCACGGCTGGCTACAGCAGCACGCACCCGCCGTGACGTGGTGCTGCCCGGAACTGCCGCCGTCGCCCCGCGAGGCGTGGCATTTGATGCTGGCGTGCGTGCGCGGCTGGCCCACGCACTCGATGGCTGTGCTGGGCAGCTCGTTGGGCGGCTTCTATGCCACCGCGGTGGCCGAGCACGTGGGCTGCAAAGCGGTGGTGCTCAACCCCGCGGTGGATCCGCCGCGCGACCTGGTGCACTACGTGGGCGATCAGACGGCCTACCACGATCCTGCCACGCACTTTGAATTCAAGGCCGAATACATCGACCAGTTGCGCGAATTGGCACCGACGCGTCTGGCGCGCCCCGATCGCTATGCAGCGGTGATCGCCAAGGGCGACGAACTGCTCGATTGGCGCGAGATGAGCACGCGCTACGCCGGCGCGCGCATCAAGCTGCTCGAGGGCAGCGACCACGCGCTGTCGGACTTCGAGCAGCACCTCGACTTCGTTGTTGAGTTCCTGGATCTGCTGCCATCACGCCGCTGAGGCACGGCCTGCGCGTCCGATTGCGCGATCGGCAAGACGATTGGTTACCGAGTTCGTGCCTCCGTTCGTCGCGAAGCCTCGAACATGGGCTTGGCTCGCCGATCGGCGATGGGACAATCGGCGCCGCGAGCCCGCCCGGTCGCCCGAAGGGCGAACACCGCACGCGCAGCTCGAAAGTTGACTTGATGTCCTACGCCCTGTTCGATGACGCCGGCAAGTTTCTGGCCGGCCGCGTGATGTCGCACACCGACGCGTCGCTGCAGGTGGAGCTCGACTCCGGCCGTCGCGTCAAAGTCAAGTCCGCGCACGTGCTGCTGCAATTCGACGCGCCCGAGCCTGCTGCGCTGCTGGAGCGTGCGCGTGCACTGGCGGCCGAGGTCGACTTCGAGCTCGCTTGGGAGTTCGCGCCGAACTCCGACTTTGGCTTCGCCGACCTGGCGCGCGAATACTTCGACGCGAAGGCCGACGCGGTGCACCAGGCGGCGATGCTGCTCGGCCTGTTTCAGGCGCCGCACTATTTCAAGCGCGTCGGCAAGGGTGTGTTCCACAAGGCCAGCCGCGAGACCGTGCAGGCCGCGCTGCTGGCCATCGAGCGCAAGAAGGCGCAGGCAGCGCAGGTCGACGCCTGGGCCGGCGAGTTGATCGGGGGCCTTTGCGCAGAGCCGATTCGCGCGCAGCTGTACCGCATCCTGTTCAAGCCGGACAAGAACGCCACCGAATACAAGGCCGTCGTCGAGGCCGCGCGGCGCGCGCAGCGCGCGCCGCTCGACTTGCTGCGCGCGGCCGGCGCCATCGAGTCGCCGTACCAGTTTCACTGGCGACGCTTCCTGTACGAGCAGTTTCCGCACGGCACCGGCTTTGCGGATGCGCCGGTGCCCGACATCGCGGGCGACTTGCCGCTGGCCGATGCGAAGGCGTTCTCGATTGACGACAGCTCAACCACCGAGATCGACGACGCGCTGTCGGTGCGCGGCTTGGGGCAAGGCACCGTGGTGCTCGGCATCCACATCGCGGCGCCGGCGCTGGCCATCGCGGCGAACTCGAGCCTCGACCGCATCGCGCGCGAACGGCTGTCCACGGTCTACATGCCGGGCCATAAGATCACGATGCTGCCCGACGCCGTGGTGCAGCGCTTCACGCTCAGCGAAGGCCGCGACGCGCCGGCACTCAGCTTGTATGTGCAGATCGACGAGGCGAGCCTCGAGTTGCGCCAGTTCGACACTCGCATCGAACGGCTGCACGTCAGCGACAACCTGCGGCACGACCGGCTTGATGGCATCGTCACCGAGGCCTCGCTGCGCGGCGCCGATGCCGCCGACTACGCCCACGCGGCGGAACTCGCATTCCTGTTCCGCCTGGCCAACCAATTGAAAGCCCAGCGCGAACAGGTGCGCGGCAAGCCCGAAACCTTCAACCGCCCGGACTACAACTTCCGGCTCCAAGGCGTCGCGGGCAGCGAGCCGCGCGGCGACGAGGGCGTGCAGATCACGCCGCGACTGCGCGGCTCGCCGCTGGACCTGATCGTGGCCGAGATGATGATCCTGGCCAACAGCCACTGGGGCGGCTGGCTGGCCACGCACAACGTGCCCGGCATCTACCGCAGCCAGGCCAGCCTCGCGCCCGGCGTGAAAGTTCGCATGGGCACCAAGCCGGCACCGCACGCCGGCATCGGAGTCAACCAGTACAGTTGGGCGACGTCGCCGCTGCGGCGCTATGTGGATCTCGTCAACCAGTGGCAGATCGTCGCCTGCGTGCGCCACGGCCGCACAGCGGCGCTCGCCGCTCCGTTCAAGCCGCGCGATGCCAGCCTGTTCTCGATCATCTCGTCGTTCGACGCCGCTTATGGCGCGTACAACGACTTCCAGCAGACGATCGAGCGCTACTGGACGCTGCGATGGCTCGGGCAGCATGGCGTGCGCGAGCTGGAGGCCACTACGATGAGAGACGGTCTGGTGCGCGCCGACACGCTGCCGCTGGTCTTCAAGTGCGTCGGCTGCGAGCCGTTGCCGCGCGGCACCCGCGTGCGCGTGGCGCTGCAATCGCTCGACGAGTTGACGCTCGAGGTGCATGCCACGCTGTTGGTGCGGCTTGCGGCCGAGACCGAACCACCTGCCGAGGCGCCGGACGAGGACGACGCGCAGGCACAACCGTTGGCGCTGCAGCTGGCGATCGACGTGGACGATGGTGGCGCCGCCGAATCGCCCGCCCCCGACACCGTTGCCCCTTGACCCATGGCTTTGAAGCAACTCAGCACGCTGCAGTGGGCGCTGATCGTCTCGGTGGGCGCGCACGCCGGATTGCTGGCTTTTCGCATCGCCGACCCGACGCGCTTCGAGCGCGCGTTTCGCGACACCCCGCTGGAGGTGATTCTCGTCAACGCGCGCTCGCTCGAGGCGCCGACCAAGGCGCAGGCGATCGCGCAAGCCAACCTGGCCGGTGGCGGCGAAGCTGAAAAGGGCCGCGCCACCACACCGTTACCGGCGTCGGCCACCGTCGAGCTGGGCGACTCGCCGCAAGAGGCGCGACGCAAGGTGGACCAGTTGATGGAGGAGCAGCATCAGTTGCTGGCGCAGGTGCGCCGCCAGGTGGCGATGCTGCCGCCGCCCGACCCCAAGCGCGAGTCGGGCACGCCGCAGGATCGCGACCAGGAAGAGCGCCGCCGCCAGTTGCTGAAACTGCTGGCTGAGATCGAGAAGCGCATCAACGATGAAAACGCGCGACCGAAAAAGCGCTACATCAGCCCGGCCACGCGCGAGGAGGTATACGCCGCCTACTATGACCAGCTGCGCCGCAAGATCGAGGATCGCGGCACGCGCGACTTCCCCGAGTACCAGGGTAAGAAGCTGTATGGCGAGCTGACGATGAACGTCACGGTCGACGCCGCCGGCCGCGTGGTCGAAGCCGACATCGTGTACCCGTCGAAGTCGCGGGTGCTCGATCGGCGCGCGATCGCCATCGTGCACGCGGCCTCGCCGTTCGGCCCGTTCACGCAGGCCATGCACTCGCAGGCTGACCAGATCGTGGTGACCTCGCGCTTTCGCTTCACGCGCGAAGAAGGCCTGGAAACCACCCCGCTGAGCTCGGTGCCGCAGCAGTGAGCTCGCGCACCGCATCGCTGCCCGAGCGCTACGTGGTGCTGGGCAATCCGGTGGCGCACAGCCGCTCGCCGTTCATCCATGCCGAGTTCGCGCGGCAGACCGGCGAGCCGATCGAATACGGACGCGTGTTGTGCCCGCTCGACGGCTTCGCAGCCAGCGTGCGCCAATTCGCCGCCTCCAGCGCACCCAGCAAAGGGCCCGCACGCGGCTGCAACGTCACGGTGCCCTTCAAGCTGCAGGCCGGCGCGCTGGCCGCCCGGGTCAGCGCACGCGCCGCGCTCGCGCAGGCGGCCAACGTGCTGCGCTTCGACGAGGCGGGCTGGTTTGCCGACAACACCGACGGCATCGGGCTGATGCGCGACATCGAGCGCCATGCCGACTTTCGCGTCGCCGGCGCGCGCGTGCTGCTGGTCGGCGCCGGCGGCGCCGCCTCCGGCGTGCTGGGGCCGCTGATCGATGCGCAGCCGCGCGAGGTCGTGGTGGCCAACCGCACGCGCGAGCACGCCGCCACGCTGGTGCAGCGGCACCGCGCTGCGGCAGGCGCCGTGGGCTTGCGCGATAGTGCGCTGGGCGAATGCGGCGGGCCGTTCGACCTCGTGATCAACAGCACCTCCAGCAGCATGCAGGGCATCGCGACGCCGGTGCCGGCCACGGCACTCAGGCGTGATGCACTGGCGATCGACCTCATGTACGGCGCGGTCGCGCAGCCGTTTCTCGACTGGGCCCGCTCGCACGGCGCACAAGCGCGCGACGGCCTGGGCATGCTGGTGGAGCAGGCAGCCGAGGCGTTTTTCATCTGGCGCGGCGTGCGCCCGCACACGCCACCGGTGCTGAGCGCGCTGCGCGACCTCGCGGCGCAACCGGAGGCGTGATGCGGCAGCTGGCTCGCCTGCTGGCCCTGCTGCTGGTGGCGGTGACCAGCCTGCAGATCTTCTTCGTCGCCCGCGTGGCGCTGATGCGATGGGTCGATCCGCAATCGACCACCTTTCAGCGCAGCGAGTGGTGGCGTCTGCGGCACGAGCGCGGCGCGCACCTCACCTGGAGCCAGCAGTGGGTGGATGGCGGTCAGATCGCCGAGACGCTGAAGCGAGCCGTGATCGCCAGCGAGGATGCCGGCTTCGTTGAGCACAGCGGCGTCGAGTGGGACGCCATCGAGCGAGCGTGGGAGCGCAACCAGCGGGTGCAGTCGATCACTGAGCGCCGTGCAGCCACCCCCGGCGCCCGCCAGCGCCCGGTCAAGTTGGTGGGTGGATCGACCATCACGCAGCAACTGGCGAAGAACCTGTTTCTGACCGGCGAGCGCACGCTGCCGCGCAAGGCGCAAGAGTTCGTGCTGACCTGGACGCTCGAGGCCCTGCTCGACAAGCGCCGCATCCTCGAGATCTACCTCAACAGCGTCGAATGGGGCGAGGGTGTGTTCGGTGCGCAGGCGGCAGCCCTCCACTACCACCGCGCCGACGCGTCGCGCCTGACGCCGATGGCCGCCGCCCATCTGGCCGTGCTGTTGCCAGCGCCCAAGCGCTTCGAGCGCAACCCCGGCTCGGCCTACGTCAGCGGTCGGGCGGCCACCATCGCGGCGCGCATGGGCGATGTCGAGTTGCCCTGAGAAACGTCCCAAAAGACCGGGCGGATCACGTGCTTCCTAGAATGCGGGCATGAGCGGGGGCCCGGAAACCATTGCGCAGGCGGCGGCCAGGCTGGTGGTCGATGACGGCCTCGAGTACGGCGCCGCCAAGCGAAAGGCTGCCCGCGATTTGGAGCGGCGCGGCAGCCGGCGGGCCGAATTGCCGAGCAACGAAGCGGTGGAAGACGAGGTGCGCGAGTACCTCGCGCTGTTCCAGGCTGACACCCAGCCGAGCGAACTCGAATCGCTGCGCCGTCTTGCTCTGACTTGGATGCAGCGCCTGTCGGAGTTTCGACCGCACCTCACCGGCGCCGTCTGGCGCGGCACCGCCACCCGGCGATCGACGGTCCACATCGAGCTCTACTGCGACGACCCCAAAACCGCCGAAATCGGATTGCTCGACCGCAACATCCGCTTCGAGGCAGTCGGCCCGCCCGACGGACCCGACCTGCTACGCGTCGAGGTGCCCAGCCAGGAGTTACGCGATTCGGTGTCGCTGTTCTTGCATGTGCTCGACCGCGATGACCTGCGTGGCGGCCTCAAGCCCGACACGCGAGGCCGCACCTGGCGCGGCGACATGCCGGCGCTGCAGCGCCTGATGCAGGTCGAGGCGCCATGACCGGCAGCCGACGGGGCGTCGTCATCGGCGCAGCGGTGGGTGTCACGGCCGCTGTCGCGGGCGGCGCCGTGGCGTGGTGGCGTGCCGGCTTGGCTGCGCAGGCCACAGAGCGTGCCGCCGACGCGCTGTGGTCACTGCGATTCGACAGGCCTGAGGGCGGCCAGTTGGCGATGGCTGACTTCCGCGGCCAGCCCCTGGTCATTAACTTTTGGGCCACCTGGTGTGTCCCATGCGTGCGCGAGTTGCCAGCCCTGCAGCGGTTCGCAGGCGAGCATGCCGCGAAAGGCTGGAAGGTCATTGCGCTGGCCGTCGATCAGCCAGTGCCGGTGCTCGAGTTCATCGCCCGCTTCAAGCTCGACTTGCCGGTGGCCATGGCAGGGATCGACGGCATCGAATGGCAGCGAGCGATCGGCAATACGGCCGGGGCGTTGCCATTCAGTGTGGTACTCGACGCCCGCGGCCGCGTTCGGCAGCGCCGCCTTGGCGAGTCGCACTACGACGAACTCGTGCAGTGGGCGTCCGAGGCTGCCAATGGGCACTAGTTCGCCTGGATCAGCCTTGTCGTCTGTTTGAGCGCTTTATTTTGGTCGATCGGTCTTGAACTGCTGCGAAATCGGCTAGAGTCCGGCCCCGCGCGGCCTCATCGCAAGCTTGCCTCACCGAGATCGATGCGCGCCCCGCGCGCGCCACGTGCAACATGGCCTCGCCTTTGTTGACGCGCTCGGAAGCGAAGATTGTCGAGGCTTAGCGGTTAATAAGATCAATAAGCAGCTTTGGGGGCTGGTGCTGTCGCGGCGGTGTGCCGAGCCGCTGGAGGAACATACATGGATCTGCGCAAGCTGAAGACGCTGGTCGATCTGGTGTCCGAGTCCAACATCTCCGAACTCGAAATCACCGAGGCCGAAGGCAAGGTGCGCATCGTCAAGGCCGACCCTGGCTTGGCCCGTCCCGCCGGCACCTGGGTTGCAAACCCAACGCTGGCAGCACCGGTTCTGGCGCCTTCAATGGCCGCTGCGCCCGCAAGCGGTCTTGCGCCGGCCCAGCAGATGGCTGCGCCGGCCGCGGCAGCACCGGAAACCGGCCACGTGATCCGCTCGCCGATGGTGGGTACCTTCTACCGGTCGTCGAGCCCCGGCGCCAAACCGCTGGTCGAGGTCGGCCAGGCGGTCAAGGAAGGTGACCCGATCTGCATCATCGAAGCGATGAAGATCATGAACGAGATCGACGCCGACAAAGCCGGCACGATCACCAAGATCCTGGTCGAGAACGGTCAGGCGGTCGAGTTCGATCAGCCGCTGTTGGTCATCGAGTGAGCGCCGGCGCGCTGCGCCGGAGTGATCGAGCTTAGGGCCCATGTTCAAGAAAATCCTGATCGCGAACCGCGGGGAGATCGCCCTGCGCATCCAGCGCGCGTGCCGCGAGATGGGCATCCAGTCGGTGGTCGTCTACTCGCAGGCCGACCGCGATGCCAAGTACGTGAAGCTGGCCGACGAGGCGGTGTGCATCGGGCCGGCCCCATCGGCACAGAGCTACCTCAACATGCCGGCCATCATCGCCACCGCCGAGGTGACCGACGCCGAAGCGATCCACCCCGGCTACGGCTTCCTGTCGGAAAACGCCGACTTTGCCGAGCGGGTGGAGCGTAGCGGCTTCGTGTTCATCGGGCCTACACCCGATGCGATCCGCATGATGGGCGACAAGGTCACTGCCAAGCAGACGATGACCAAGGCCGGCGTGCCGTGCGTGCCGGGCTCCGAAGGTGCACTGCCCGACGACCCCAAGGAAGTGATCCGCATCGCGCGCACCATCGGCTACCCGGTGATCATCAAAGCCTCGGGCGGCGGCGGCGGCCGCGGCATGCGGGTGGTGCACACCGAGGCGGCGCTGGTGCACGCGGTGGCAACCACGCGCGGCGAAGCGCAGGCCGCCTTCGGCAATGCGGCGGTCTACATGGAGAAGTTCCTCGAGCGCCCGCGCCACGTGGAGATCCAGGTGTTGGCCGACACGCAAAAAAATGCCGTGTGGCTCGGCGAACGCGATTGTTCGATGCAGCGTCGGCACCAGAAGATCATCGAAGAGGCGCCGGCGCCCGGCATCGCGCGCCGCGCCATCGAGCGCATTGGCGACCGCTGCGCCGCTGCCTGCAAGAAGATGGGCTATCGCGGCGCCGGCACCTTCGAGTTCCTGTACGAGGACGGCGAGTTCTACTTCATCGAGATGAACACGCGGGTGCAGGTTGAGCACCCGGTCACCGAATTCGTCACCGGCATCGACATCGTGCAGGCACAGATCCGCATTGCCGCCGGTGAGAAGCTGCCGTTCACGCAGCGCCAGATCCAGATGCGCGGCCATGCGATCGAATGCCGCATCAATGCCGAGGATCCGTACAAGTTCACGCCCTCACCCGGCCGCATCACCGTGTGGCACCCGCCGGGCGGCCCCGGCGTGCGCGTGGATTCGCACGCCTACGCGAACTACCTGGTACCGCCCAACTACGACTCGATGATCGGCAAGATCATCGTGCATGGCGACACGCGCGAGCAGGCGTTGGCGCGGATGCGCACCGCGCTGTCGGAAACGGTGGTCGAGGGCATCCACACCAACATAGCGTTGCACCGCGAGTTGATGGCGGACGCCAAGTTCATCGAGGGCGGCACCAACATCCACTACCTCGAGCACTGGCTGTCGCAGCGCAAGCGCTGACCTCACTGGGGTGCCGGCGGTGTTCGAACTGGTGTTGTTGGCCGACGAGCCGGTGGTCGAGACGCTGACCGACGAGTTGATCGAGTCGTGCCGGGCGCTGTCGGCATCGGTGGAAGACGCCGACGCCGCGGCCGCCCACGAGCAGGCTTTGTTCGGCGAGCCGGGCATGCCGGCCGCGCGCACGGCCTGGCAGCGCTCACGGGTGGTGGCGCTGTTCAGCGACGAGTCGTCGGCTCGCGCCGCCGCGGTCCACCTGCGCGGGCAGTATGGCGACGATCCCAGCCTGCGCATCGAGGTGATGCGCGAGGTCGCCGAGCAGGACTGGGTGCGCTTGACGCAGTCGCAGTTCGAGCCGGTGGCCATCACCGATCACTTCTGGATCGTGCCGAGCTGGCACCGGGTGCCCGCCGCGGCCACACGCGCGATTCGCCTGGATCCGGGCCTCGCCTTTGGCACCGGCACACATCCCACCACCCACATGTGCCTGCGCTGGATCGCGCGCCAAGCCGGTGATCTCGCGCCATCTTGGCAACGCACGCTCGACTACGGGTGTGGCTCCGGCGTGTTGGCGATCGCCGCCGCACTGCATGGCGCGCGCGGCATCGAGGCGGTCGACATCGATGCTGCGGCGGTCGACGCGGCACGCGCCAACGCCGCCGCCAACGGCGTGGACCTGCGCATCGGACATCCCGATATCGCGCACGGTGCCTACGACCTGGTGCTGGCCAACATCCTCGCCACGCCCCTCAAGCTGCTGGCGCCGGTGCTGTGCGCACACGTGGCCGCTGCCGGTCAGCTGGTGCTGTCGGGCATCCTGGAACGCCAGGCCGACGAGCTGGCGCAAGCGTACGCGCCCTGGCTCGCGTTGAACGTGGCCGACACAAGCGACGGCTGGATCCTGATGCACGCGCAGCGTCGCGCCTGACGGCCGCACGCAAAGTGCGTGGCATGATTTCCGCATGAGCCTGGCCACACGCTGCCCCGTCTGCCAAACGGTGTTCCGTGTCGTGCAGGATCAGCTCAAGGTGTCCGAGGGCTGGGTGCGCTGTGGTCGCTGCGCCAAGGTATTCAACGCCTTCGAGGGCCTGTTCGACCTCGAGCGCGAGTTTCCGGCGCTGCGCTCGCCCACACCGTCGCAAAAGGTGCTGGAGGATCTCGCCACCCGCAATCGCCAGCCCAAGCCGCCGTCGCCCTGGGAGGACGACTTCGGTGGCGACTCCAGCACGCGCGAAATCTCTCAGCCAGTCCCCTCGCCCGCCACCCGGCCGGCGGTGGCGGGCACGGTGCCGCACGTGTCCTTTCAACGCCCGCCCGCGCCCGCGCCGGCGCCGACACCGGCGACGCCGCCCACGCCGATCGCGCCGCCCGTGCCAGCAACCCGCGCCGCCGCGCCGACCCCAGCGATCGGCGCAGTACCCAGGGAGCCGACGCCGTTTGCGCCGCGAACGGCCCGCGAACCCGTGGCGCCCGGCAAGGACGACGGCGCGACGATTCCGCCACCCCGTGAGATCGTTGCAGCGAAGCCCGCCTTGCGAGCCGAAGCCGGCCGGCCGTCCATCACGGCAGCCACACCGGCGGTGAAACCGACTGCAGCCACGCCCACGGCAGCCATGCCGACCATGGTGCCGCCGGTGGCGCCATTGGCAGCGGTCGCGGCCGCCGCACCGGTACCGCCGCCGCAACCTGTGCCGGCCAAAGCCGCCCGCGCCGAGCCCGAACTCGCGATCCGCGATGTGCCGGCTCCCGTGCCGGGCACAGCCCCCGAGCCCGATCCCGCCGAGCAAGAAGAATCGTTCGAGGCGCTGTTTCGAAGCGACGGCGAGATGGCAGAGCCCGCCACCGCGGTGGACGACGTCGACATCATGCTCGACGGTGGTGACGTCGAACCCGCCTCGCTCGACCCCGACGATGCCGTCGACTCGCGCCTGCTCACCTTCGTGCAGCAGGCTGAGCGCGCCGAACGTTGGCAGCGGCCCGGGGTGCGCGCGGTGTTGGCGCTGGCGGCGCTGGCGCTGGCCGTGCTGCTGGCGGCGCAGTTGCTGGTCGCGCAACGCGACGCCGTGGTCGCGCAGTGGCCAGGGTCGCGCTCGCTGGTGCAATCGGTGTGTGCGCTGCTGGACTGCCGCATCGAACCGTTGCGCCGCATCGACCAACTCGGCGTCGACAGCAGCGGCTTGACGCGCATCGATGACGGCCCGGTCTATCGCCTGGTGCTGGTGCTTCGCAACCGCAGCGACATGCCGTTGCTGATGCCCTCGATCGACCTCTCGCTCACCGACGCGGCCGGCGTGCTGGTGACGCGCCGCATGTTGAGCGCCACCGACCTCGGTACCGCGCGCAACACCATTGCCGCCGGCCAGGAGTTGCCGTTGCAGGCCCTGCTGATGTCGGCCGACCGCACGCTGACCGGCTACACGATCGAGATCTTCTACCCCTGAAGCACCCCTTGGGAGTGACATGTCCGTTTTGATCTGTGGCTCGCTGGCTTTCGACACCATCGCCGACTTTCCGGGCCGCTTCGCGCAGCAGATCCTGCCCGATCAAGTGCACATCCTGAACGTCTCGTTCCTGGTGCCCACGTTGCGCCGCGAGTTCGGCGGCTGCGCCGGCAACATCGCCTACACGCTCAAGCATCTGGGCGGCACGCCGATGGTCAAGGCGGCGCTCGGCAATGATGGCCAAGACTACCTAGCCCGCATGCGCGGCTGGGGCTTGGACACCTCGCTCGTGCACGTAGCCGCCGACACCTACACCGCGCAGGCCATCATCATCAGCGACACCGACAACAACCAGATCACCGCGTTCCATCCCGGCGCGATGCAACTGGCGCACGCCACGTCGGTGCCAGGCGACAAGGGCATCGAGCTGGCGATCATTGCGCCGGATGGCCGCGATGCGATGCTGCAAAACGCGCAACAGCTGCACGCGTTGCGCATCCCGTTCGTGTTCGACCCCGGCCAGCAGTTGCCGATGTTCGATGGTGATGCGCTGCGCAGCCTGGTCGGCCAGGCCAGCTGGATCGCGCTCAACGACTATGAAGCCAAGATGCTGTGCGAGCGCATGGGCACCACGCTGCAGGCGCTGTCGAACTCTCACCTGCGTGGCGTGGTGGTGACGCTGGCTGCGCAGGGTTGCGAAGTCTGGCAGCAGGGTCGCAAACACCACGTGCCTGGCGTGTCCGCCGCCGCGGTGGTCGACCCCACCGGCTGCGGCGATGCGCTGCGCGGCGCGTTGCTCTATGGCCTGCAGCAGCAGTGGCCGCTCGAGCGCTGCGTGGCGCTCGGCAACCGCGTCGGCTCGCTGAAGATCGCGCACCGAGGCGGCCAGAACCATCCCGTGGGGCCGGAACTGCTGGCCTCGCTCTGAACGCGCGCACTGCCGGGTTCGCCACGCACGTCGTCCCTGACGTGGCCCGCGACGATTGAAAGCCTCAGGCTTGCAGCCCGCGCCGGCGCCTGCATGCGCCAGCCCCTTCGTGGGTGCAGCCCGGCACGCAGGTGCCAGGCTGCGTCCGACTCAGGCGTCGCGCTCCCAGGCAACACCGTCTTCGGTGAGGATCGCGTCGAGCGGCATGTCATGCGGCTCGGGTGTCAGCCACGGTACGAAGCCGTGCGCGTAGCCCACCCCCACCGCCGTCGGGCGCGGTTGCAATGCCGCCAGCGTACGGTCGTAGAAGCCGCCGCCGTAGCCCAGGCGCGTGCCGTTCGGGCCGTAGCCCACGCACGGCACGAGCAGCAGCGTGGGCTCGAACATCTCGGTGCCCTTGGGTTTCGGGATGCCGAAGGCGTCGTCTTCCATCGGGCAACCGGGAAACCACACATGGAAGCGCAACTGCCGCGTGTCGCGATCGATCACCGGCAGGCCGATGCGCCGCTCGCCGTCGGCCTCGCTCCAGCGGAACAGCGCCGGCAAGGCGTCGAATTCGCCCTTGATCGGCCAATACGCGCCGATGCTGGTGTCGCGCCGCGCCAGCAGCCACACCCGCAACACCTCCTGCAGGTGCATCGCACGCTGGTGGCGATCCACCATCGCCAGCCGCTCGGCCTGCAACTGTCGGCGCAGCAGCACCTTGTCGCGCGACGGCTCGAGCGGCAGCGAGAACGGCAGCGTCATGGCGGCATTGTGCCGCCGCGCGAGCAAGCCGCGGCGAAGCGTCGCCCTACACTGCCTTCATGCCAAGCGTGCCGCCATTCGTGTCGCACTGTCTGGAACTGCTCGCCCCATTGGGCATGGTGCGCGCGCGCCGCATGTTCGGCGGCCACGGCCTGTACATCGACGACGTGTTCGTGGCCCTGATCGCCGACGAGCGCCTGTTCATGAAGACCGACGACAGCTCGCGCGCGGCCTTCGAGCGCGCCGGCTGCGAGCCGTTTGCCTATTCGCGGCGCGACCGCGCGGCGGTCACGCTCAGCTACTGGACGGCACCCGACGAAGCGCTCGAGTCCCCGCGTGCGATGCAACCCTGG